>JALONW010000236.1 GCA_025454725.1 Anaerolineae bacterium | reverse complement strand
AGCCGGGATAATCGACTTGCGCCAGTGTCAGGATTGCAGCCGTGGGTGTATTGGTGATGATGGTGATGGCTTCCGGCGCGTAATTCGTAATGGTCGTCCCGAACACCTCCGGCGCGCTGTCCGGCAGGGTGATACCGGGGTCGGCGTGCAAGATGGCGGTCCGGCGTGGGTCAAAAGCCGAGTCAGCCAGCAGCGCCCGCGCCTCCTCATCGGATTCGACTTGTACCGCCTCATAAGTCAGGTGGGCGAATGGGCGCTGGGCAACCAAGCGGAACAGGCGCACCGCGCCGCGCTCGTCGCTGCCCTCAGCGACCAACTCCCACGGGACGGGGAGCGCCTCCCAATCCGACCAGACGTAGCGCACGCTGAACAATTCCCATGCGCGCTCGTCCGGCAGCCCAAACTCGATGATTTCTTGGGGGCCGGTCAGGAATAACGGGCTGATGCCCTGAATGTCCATGATTCCGTAGGCGCTGCCGTAGTTGCCACCCAACACCCGCGCTCCATCGACGCGGAACGGTTTGTCAATGTCGGCCAAGACCGGCTCAATCATTGGGTTCATCCCCACCTGTTCTGATGGCGGTATGGGGTCAAAATTGCTGGGGCGGTCAATATTGGCGCTGACCAGTTCCAGCGCGACCAGCGCGACCACTGCCCAGCGCCAGCCGGGTCGGTTAACACTGAGGGGGATAAGAATCGCCGCACCGACGGCAAATACTGCGCTAAACGCCAGTGCATCGGCCAGCGGCGCAAGCGACTCCGGTCGCACCTGCCACGCTGCCGCCGCTCCGACTGCCAGTATGGTCAACCCGCCCGCGAAGACCGCCCAGCCGCGCCACAGCGCCCGGTACGGGTCAGACCCCATGCGCGCTGACAGCCAGACCACCCCGAACGCCGCCAAAATCGCCATGCTGTTGGCGAATAGGAAGGCGGCGCGCTCCTGCCCCCGGAAAAAGCGCAGGCCAGGCAGGGTGTTGTAGAGCGCGTGATAGAGCGCCCCATCTCCACCGACACTGAAGGCCAGCGCGACCAACGCCACGCCCAACCAGAAGCCGAATCCTTTCACCCGCCCGGCCACACCCATCACCGCCAAGCCCAACCCAATCACCCCGATATACAGTGGTGAAAACAGGCTGAACACATGCGGGATGACCAGTTGCAGCACGTCGCGGTAGGGGAATCCGCCGTCTTTGGCCTCAAAACCGAACCCGGCGCGGCTGGTCTCGATGAGGTATTCAATGCCGGGGAACAGCGTCACCGCCACCACGCCGACACTGACCGCGCCGAGCAGCGCCGTCCCCCACAGCCATGCCCGCCAATGTCGCCCGGCTGACCACAGCCGTTCAGCCCAGAAAGCGACCAGCAGCAGGGTGAGGAAATAGCTGGTCTGCGGATGACCGGCCATCCAACTCATGCCCAGCGCCCAGCCCGCAAACATCACCCAGCGCCAGCCGGTTTTCGCCCGCGCCGCCTCGGTCAAGCCCAGCGCAGCCAGTGGAAGCCATACCCCCGCCTCTAACAGTGCGAGTTGCAGCGGCGGATAGCCAGTCAGATAGCCGCCGTAACCGGCCACCAGCGCGCCGACCAGCGCGGCGGGCTGTGTCCCGGTCATGCCCAACGTTAGGCGGCGCACCAGCGCATAAAAGCTGAGGGTATAGAACAGAACGTGCGCCATCATTTCTAATTCCAGCGCATGATATGTCCAACCGGTGCTGGAAAAATGAGCTAACGCGATGGTCAGAAGGCGCGGTGGATAAAAGACCGCCGCCTGTGTGTCAGCGATGAACGGCAGGCCGCCGTTGTTGTACGGGTTCCACAGCGGGACTTCGCCCGCCGTCCAGCGCTGATATTGGTACGCGCCAAAGGTGTAAAACTGGTCGCTGAAGTCGCCGCGGGTGAGTGAGGCTTGGTCCGAATCGATGGGGGTAATCAGCCGCCAGAAAAACAGCGCCCAGACCGCCACCAACAGCGCGACGCACAGCGCATCCAGCCGCCAGCCGTGAGTAAAGCGTCTCATGTACGCCCCTTTTGAATGATTCGGGTGAAAAAGTCGGCGTTGGCGCGGGCAATTTCGCCCCAATCGAATACGCCGCGCAGCACCCGCGCACCGGCCCGCAGGGTCTCCCTGTTGGCGGGGTCTTGGGCGAGCTGACGCAGCGCCTCAGTCAGCGCCATCACGTCGCCGGGCGGGACGAGGCGTAGATTTTCACCGTCATGGAAGGCGGGTACATCGACCACCGGCGCGGTCGTGACGATTGTGCAGCCGTGGTTGATGACCGCCATCAGCGACGAACGGCGGTAGCTTGCGCCGTCAAGAAATGGCAGCGCCACCACGTCCGCCGCCGTCAGGTAGGCCGAGGCGGTCGGTTCATCGACAAAGCCCGACCAGTGTACGGCGTCGACCAAGCCCAGCGCGGTGATTTTCCTGTCAATCTGTGCGGCAAAATCGGCGTTGGTCGGATCAGATGCGCCGGTGCGCCCGCCGACCATCCACAAGCGGACGGGGAGACCCTCGGCGCGCAGTGCGGCCAAAGTGTCGAGCAGCACCTCAATTCCCTTGCTGTGATTCATAAACCCGAAATGCGCAATCACCGTTTCGTCGGGTTGCACGCCGCGCTCCAACCGGAAGGATGCCGCGTCGAAATCGGGCGGGAGCCCTGTCCGCACGCTGCTCCCGATAGGGATAAGTTCGACCGGGACACTCGGTGCGACCTGTCGCAGTGCCGCCGCGTCCTCGTGGTTGGTCGAAACTGTCCCCGCCGATGCCCGTGCCAGCCGATGCACAACCCACGTCCGCACCCGCCCAGCTTTGGGGAACAGATACGGCACGCGCAAATCGTGGAAGGTCGTCACGACCGGCGCGGCGCGCACCACGTCTGGCAAAATATGGATAAACGGCGACATCTGATACATCGCGGTCTGGTAGTGCAGGTTCACCACGTCCAGCCGTTCGCGGCGCGCCCATGCGTCAATGGCGCGCAGGCTGCCCCAGCGCCAATGCCCCCCGTCAGGCGTCAGCGCGGTGCGCGAGTCATCCGATACCCCGCGCCGGTCCGTGTAGATCGCAACGCGATGCCCGGCGTCGGACAGCGCCGCCGCCAGCGCGTGACAGTGCGCGCCAATCCCGCCCTGCATTGGCGGGTATTCCCCGGTGACGAAGCCGATTTTCAGCCTGCCCATCCCCTAACGCACCTTTAGCCCAGAACGCAAGACCGCCCGATAGGTCTCGACCCGTGCGCGGCGCAGGTCACGTTTGTGGCCGAGCGCCCCTTTGACCCATTCAAGCGCCAACTGCCAGCCGTAACCCAGCAGCAAGACGGTGCGCAGGAACCCAGCGAATACGCTGCCGTAGACCTTGCGGAAATAGCGCAGTTTCGACTCGTTGAAATAGATGTGCTTGCGTGCCGAGGCTTGGTCAGTGCTTCTGCCGCCGAGGTGGACAATCTGCGCCGCGCCGATGTAGACCACCCCCCAACCGGCGTCCTTGGCGCGCTTGCACCAGTCCATTTCCTCGTAAAACATGACAAAGCCCTCGTCGAGGCCGCCAATTTGGTCGTAGACCTCGCGGCGCGCCATCAGGCATGACCCCTGCATCCAATCAACCGGGAAGGTGGCGCGGTCGTCGTGTTCCTCGACGCGGTAGGCGCGCAGCCACCCCGCCGGGGCGATGGGTTCGAGCCATGTCCCTTCAAAGAAGGCCAAGCGCCGGGTTGGGAAGCGCCGCCGAGTCGATTGGGTGGTCTGGCCGTCGTCGTTGAGCGTATGTGGGCCAACCAGCCCGACCGACGGATTGGCGTCGAGATAAGCGGAAAGCTGCGCCAGCGCGTCGCCTAAAATCAGCGTGTCAGGGTTGAGCAGCAGCAGATGACGCCCCTTCGCCGCCCGCAAGCCGATGTTGTTGCAGCGCGTATAACCGAGGTTCTCGGCCTGCGCCAGCACCGTGACCTGTGGGAAGTCGGCGCGCAGCATGGCGACCGTGCTGTCGGTGCTGGCCGAATCGACCACAATCACCTCGACGGCCCGCCCGCCGAGGTCCGAGGCGTACAGGCTGTCCAGACAATCACGCAGGATGTCCGCCACGTTCCAGCTTACAATGATGATGGAAATATCGACCACAGGTGCGCCCCAGACCGCCGCATCGGGCGGGTGATGTTTACTCATCTGACGACCGAGTGTACCAAAAGATGCGCGGCGGGGTGAGGTTTAATCGGTCAGCGTGCCAACCCGACGCTCTCCCCACTGTCCCATGGCCCACGATATAGGCGGGGTGTATAATCCGCAGCATGAGCAGCCACAACGATGACCGCATCCAGCGCCTTGAAGCGCACCTAGAGCAGTGGGTCGAGGCCACCTTTGCCGCTGCGTTCGGCCCCCGTGTCGATGTCTTTGACCTCGCGCTGTACATCGCCCGTGCGATGGAGGCGGGCGTCCGGCGTGAGGAGGGCGAACCGCGCCCGGTCGCGCCCGACCAGTACCGTGTGACGCTCCAGCGCGCCGCCTATGACCGTCTTTTGGAACGCCAATCCGAACTGACCGAGCGCCTCTCCTCTTATATCACCACGCTGGCCGCCCAGAATGAATATAAGCTGACGCGCCAGCCCAAAATCATGCTCCAAACCGACCCCGACTATAAACATCACCATCCGGCGGTCAATACCTATCACACCGATGACCCCGGCAGCAGCACGGTCGGGCTGGACGCGGTGGCGTTCGCGTCGGCGCGCCCGGCCAACGCCCAAGCCCACCTGATGCTGACTGGCGGGGCGTCCTATACACTGGTCTCGCCGCTGACGCACATCGGGCGCATGGAGGACAATGACCTCGTGGTCGATGACCCGCATGTCTCGCGCTACCACTTGCAAATCCGCCAGCGTGGGGGCGAATATCTGCTGTTTGACGCGGGCAGTTCACGCGGAACACGGGTCAACGGCGCGCTGGTGCGCGAACACCGCCTGCGGACTGGCGACGTGATTGAAATCGGCAAGACGCGCCTGATTTACATCGAAGAGCGCGACGAAGACCAGCACCAACCCCCGCCCACCGACACCATCGACGCGGTATAGCGCCGCCCCTCAACACACCGGAAGGCCGCCTGACACCCCCTATGGATACCCTGATTCTCCTGTTCATCCTGCGCCTGCTGTCCGCCGTCCTGCTGGTCGGGTTTGTCGGCGCGCTAGCGTGGCTGATTTGGCGTGATTTGCGCCAGACTGCCGCCGTCCACGGCTCATCGCGCCGCAGTTACGGTCAGTTGGTCGCGCTGATGGATGTGGACGGTAAGCTCGCCAAGACTGGCACAGCCTATCCACTGATGCCGACCACTAGTTTTGGTCGCGCCCCGACCAACACCGTACAGGTCGAAGATTCCGCCACCTCGAACGAACATGCTGTCCTCGTCCGGCGTGGAGAACAATGGTGGCTGGAAGACCGGCGCAGTCGCAACGGGACGACTCTGAACGGCATGACCATCCAGCGCCCGGCCATCGTCACCCATGACGATATTATTGGCGTCGGCAAGCTGCATTTCCGTGTCGAGTTCAGCGAAAATCCGTAGGGAGTGGTGAAGGGTTAATGGGTTGCCCCGAACGAAACCCATAACCTTCTACCACCTTATTTCCCCTCACCCCTCATCACTTTCCTCTCAACACTACCCCCAAGGAGCAATTTTCATGGCAGAACAGGCAACCATCGGCGTCATTGGCGGCTCTGGCCTCTACAACATGCCCGGCTTGACCGATAAAACCACGGTCGAGGTCGATAGTCCGTTTGGCAAGCCCAGCGCGCCGATTGTGGTCGGGACACTGGCCGGGAAGCGCGTGGCATTCATCGCCCGGCATGGCGTCGGCCACCACCTGACGCCCTCGGAAGTGCCGTACCGCGCCAATATTTATGCGCTCAAGTCGCTGGGCGTGCGTTTCGTCATCGCGGCCAACGCCTGCGGCTCGCTGCGTGAGGAATACGCGCCCGGCCACCTCGTCATTCCGACTCAGCTTTACGACAACACCAAATCGGAGCGCGGCGGGCGCAGCTTCTTCGGCGGCGGCATCGTCGGTCACGTCGGGGTGGCTGACCCGTTTAGCCCGGAATTGTCCGCTGTGGTCATGGCTGCCGCCCGCGAGGACGTGCCGGACGCGACTGTTCACCACGGTGGGACGTTTATCATCATCGAAGGGCCGCGCTTCTCGACTCGTGGCGAAAGCGAAATCTTCCGGGCGTGGGGCTGTGCGTTAATTGGGATGACCACCTGCCCAGAAGCATTTCTGGCGCGGGAGGCCGAAATCGCCTATACCACGTTGGCACACATCACCGATTATGACGTGTGGCACACCAGCGCCGAGCCGGTCACGGTCGAGATGGTGATGGACACCATGCGCCGCAACATCGACCATGTGCAGCAGGTGATTGCGGCGACGGTCAAGCGCCTT
>JALONW010000014.1 GCA_025454725.1 Anaerolineae bacterium | reverse complement strand
GCAATCAGCAGCGCCGAAATAACATCGTCGTCACTGCGCTTGGCGGCCTTGACGCCCCAGCGCCCGGCCAGCACGGGCAGCAGTTCGCGGTGTTCACGCAGCAGGTGTTCAAGCTTGGGCATTGGGCGTCCTGTCGGGGTCAGATGTGCGCTATTTGTTCTAATAATGATTATAGCGCAGAACGCCTAACTTCTAAGGAGATTTATACTGCGGGGTGTATTTCAACTTCTGACGTACTCAAAATTTTAGGGTCTAATTTCCTGCAGATGGCCGCAATCGCTTCTAGCGCCGGGACTCCGCCACCCCGCGCCGACTCTGATACCCCTTCGCGGATGTCGGCCAGAATTTGGCTGGTCGGCGTGTCGAGGTAATCCTCAATGTCCTCCATTACCACAGAATCCAGTGATGATTTCTGACGGAGCGCCTCAGCACGCAGTCCATCGGTCACTTCTTTGGAAACTTTAAGGGTTAACGTCAGTTCTTCAAATGGGTGTTCCATAAGTCACCTCTAATACACTACTCGACCACCTTATTATAACGCCGCCAACGAAAAGCCCCCTCTCCTGTGCGGAGAAGGGGCTTCTGTTTGTGATACTTTTAGAGGTCTAGCGCAGCGCCACGAGCGTGACCGCCTGCGTCAGGTTGCTGGCGAGGATGGGGAACAGCCCCAGCACCAGCGTCCCGGCAAACGAGATGTAAATCGCCCAGTTGACGTAGCGCGTCGCACCAGCGGCGGGGTCGCCCTCGCCGTCGGTGAGGTACATGTTGACGATGACGCGCACGTAGTAGTACGCGCTCACCACGCTGGTCAGCACACCGACCACCGCCAGCGGGAACAGCCCGGCGTCGATGACCGATTGGAAGATAAACCATTTGCCGGTGAAACCCGCCGTCAGGGGGATACCCGTCAGGCTGAACATGAACACGACCATCATGGCGGCCAGCAGCGGCTTGGAGCGCGCAAACCCGATGAGGTCGGTTAGCTCCGTACCCGTACCGTCGTCCTTCTCAATGGCCGAGACCACCGCGAACGCGCCGAGGTTGGTGAAGGTGTAGGCCAACAGGTAGACCAACGCGGCCTGAGCCGCCCCGTCTGCCTGAAGCGGGTTACCCGCCGCCGCCACCGCCATCAGGATATACCCGGCATGGGCGATGGACGAATAGGCCAGCATCCGCTTGAGGTTGGTCTGGCTAACCGCGACAAAGTTCCCGACAATCATGGTCAGCGCGGCGATAATCATGACGGTGTTCATCCACACCGGGTCGGGCGACTGCCCCGCCACCAGCGCAGGCAGCGCCGTCACCAATACGCGCAGCAGCGCCGCAAACCCACCTATTTTCGCGCCGACGCTCATGAAGGCCGTGACCGGGGTCGGCGCGCCCTCATACACGTCGGGCGTCCACATGTGGAACGGAACGACCGCGACCTTGAAGCCCAGCGCCACGATAATTAGACCCGCGCCGACCACCAAGTAAGTCAGCGACGCGCCGCCGCTGGCGGTAATGCCCGCGACCGCTGTCACAATTTCGCTTAGGTTGGTCGTGCCGGTCGCGCCGTAGACCAGCGCCGCGCCATAGACGAAGAACGCGCTGGCGAACGCGCCGAGGATGAAGTACTTCATGCCCGACTCTTCGCTCTTGGGGTTGTTGCTGCGGAAAGCGGCCATCACGTACAGCGGGATGGACAGCAGTTCCAGCGCGACGAACACCACCACGAGGTCATTGGCCGAGGCCATGAACATCACGCCGGAGGTCGAAAGCAGCAGCAGCGACCAGAACTCGCCCCGCGCCGAGCCGGTGCGGTTCATGTAGTCGATGCCAATCAGGATGGTAATGGCCGCCGACACCAGCACAATCAGGTTGAGGAAGCCGGTGAAGTTGTCCGCGATGAACATCTCGGACAGCGCGGTCGTCTGGAGGTTGAAGGTGAACAGCGTCAGCAGGAACGTCACGCCGATGCAGCCCATCGCCAACCAAGCGGTCAGGTGGCGGCGCTCCTTGGGCAGGAACACATCCACCAACAGCAGGACGGTCGTCGCCAATGCCAGAAAGACGGCTGGCAGCGTCGCGCCGAGGTTGAGGTCGATACCAGATGGGGTCATCATCGTCCCCCTTAACGCAGCATCGCGGTAAGCTGCGGGGTGAACTGCGCGACGCTATCGACGATGGCGTTGGTCGAGGAGTCCATCATCTCGAACCAGATGGCGGGCTGCACACCGATCCAGAATACCATCACCACCACCACGACCAGCACGGTGACTTCCGGCCATGTCATCGGATGCAGGTGTTGGTTCTCTGGCTTGTCCAGTTCACCGAGGAAGACCTTCTGGAACATGTACAGCATGTAGATGGCCGCCAAGATCACGCCAAGGGTGGCAAACAGCGCGAAGGTAATCCCCAAGACATCGCTGCCCAACGTGCCGAGCAGGATGGTGAACTCACCGACGAACCCGTTCAGGCCGGGCAAGCCCATGCTGCTCAGGGTGATAATCAGGCTGAGTGCGCCGAAGAACGGCAGCGCCTTCCAGATGCCACCGTAGGCGTTAATGTCCTTGGTGTGACGGCGCTCATACAACATACCGACCAACAAGAACAAACCGCCGGTGCTGATGCCGTGATTGACCATCTGCAAGACCGCGCCCTGCATCCCCTGCGCGTTGAGCGCGAAGATACCGATGACGACGAAGCCCATGTGTGAGACCGATGAGTAGGCCACCAGCTTCTTGATGTCCTGCTGCGCGTAGCTCACCCACGCGCCGTAGATGATGCCGATGACGCCCAGCACACCAACCACCGGGGCCCACGCCACCGACGCCTCTGGGAACATTGGGAGGCAGAAGCGGATGATGCCATACGTACCCATCTTGAGCAGAACACCCGCGAGGATGACCGAACCGGCAGTCGGCGCTTGCACGTGCGCGTCCGGCAGCCAACTGTGGAACGGGAAGATGGGAACCTTAATCGCAAACGCGATCAAGAAACCGAGGAACAGGAACGACTGCGTGCTGAACAGCCCATCGAACGGGAAGACCAGCGTCCCAGCCTGCACACCTGCGACAATCTCCGGCACGGCGAACGTCCCAGCCTGACCACCGACGTACAGCACGGCCAACAGCATCAGGATCGAACCGGCCATCGTGTAGAGGAAGAACTTGACCGCCGCGTACACGCGCTGGTCGCCGCCCCAGATACCGACGAGGAAGTACATCGGCACGAGCGTCACTTCCCAGAAGATGTAGAAGATCACCAAGTCCTGCGCGACAAACACGCCGATCATGGCCCATTCGAGCAGCAGCATGAAGATGTAGTACAGCTTCTCACGCCCGCGCTCTTCAAAGATGTGGCTGGTGAACGAGAACAAAATCGCCAGCGGCATGATGAAGGTCGTCAGCAGCACGAGAATTAGGCCGAGGCCGTCGATACCTACGTAGTAGCTCACCCCAAAGGTCGGCAGCCAGTCATTGCGCTGGACGAACTGAAGGCCGGGGTTGGCGGGGTCGTGCAGCGCCCACAGCAGCAGCGAGAGCAGGAACGTCGCGATGCTGAAACCGAAGGTCGTCCAACGGATCGCGTTGCGCTGCTTTTCCTCATTCATGAACATTAAGATGGTCAAGCCTACCATCGGCAGGAACAAGACCACGGTCAGGAGCGAAAGCCCAGTCATTTCCATTGTCACCCTCACTTAGCCCTGAAGAACGGGCAGCAGCATCAATACAACCACAGCGACCACGCCGACCAGCAGCGCCACCGCATAAACACGTACATAACCCGTCTGGGCTTGGCGCAGCACACCGCTGATACCCTTGACCAAACGCCCCACCCCACGGACCGTGCCGTCAATCAGGCCGTTATCAACCGGCTGACTGAGAATCTTGGCGACGCCGTTAAAGCCCTTGGTAATCACGCTGTCGTGGACGTAATCGTGCCAGAAGTCCCAATCCACCCGCGCCAACAGTCGGGCGATGGCTTGGAATGGCCGGATAAACAGGCGGTCATATGCCTCGTCCCAATACATGCGGGCGTTGGAGAACACGAACAGCGGACGGAAGCCCCGGTTGACGTACAACGGGTCCTCGTTCTTCTCGTTGAGCGGGTTTGCGCCGCCGTAGATGCGGATGCCGAGGAAAATCGCCGCCAAGCCGACACCGGTCGCCACCAGCGCAATCAACCACTCGAACGCACCAACGTGCGCGTGCAGGACGCTGTACTCCAGCCAGTCGGTCAGCGCGTGCAGGCCGAAAACCGCCTCAAGACCGAGGCTGGAGACACCAGGGTCGCTGGGCAGGTTAACGAAGCCGATGAACACGCTGAACACACCGAGGATAATCAGCGGGACGGTCATCTGCCAGACGCTCTCCGGCACGTGCTTGACCGCATCGTGACGGCCTTCACCGTGGAAGACCAACCACACCTGACGGGTCATGTAGAAGGCGGTCATGAACGCCGCAGCCAACAGCAGACCGAGTGCGATATAACCGCTCAGTTTGCCGTCGAAAATAGCGGCGCGCCAAGCGTCCGCGAGAATTTCGTCTTTGCTCCAGAAGCCCGACAGCGGCCAGATACCGGCCAGCGCCGCCGCGCCAATCACATAGGTGATGTAGGTAATCGGCATCCGGCGCGACAGGCCGCCCATCGTCCGCATGTCCTGCGGGTCGAAGTGGTCATCGTGCGCATGGTCGTCGTGCTTCTCGTCATGACCGTGGCTGTCATGACCGTGGCTGTCGTGGCCGTGCGAGTCGTGGGCGGCGGCGTGCGCCTTGTCATCATGACCATGACCGCCCGCGCCGTGACCGTGGTCATGAAGGTGGTGGTGGCCGTGTTCCATGCCGTGGATAACCGAGCCGCTGCCGAGGAACAACAGTGCCTTGAAGAAGGCGTGCGTCATCATGTGGAAGATGGCGGCGGCATACGCGCCGATGCCAACGGCGGCCACCATGAAGCCGAGCTGTGAGACGGTCGAATACGCCAAGACGCGCTTGATGTCCCACTGCCCCAGCGCCATAAAACCAGCAGCCAGCGCCGTCACACCACCGATGATGGTCACGATGAGCGACACTTCATCGGCATAGTAGAAGAAGGTATTGGAGCGCACCATCATGTACACGCCCGCCGTAACCATCGTGGCGGCGTGGATGAGCGCCGAGACCGGCGTCGGGCCAGCCATCGCGTCTGGCAGCCAGACGAACAGCGGAATCTGCGCGCTCTTACCGGCAGCGCCCAACAGCATGAACAGCGCAATCAGCGACACCACGGTGTCAATGTCTGTCGTCCACGAGCCAATCACGACCGTGCGACCGACCTGCGTGCCGTCGCCCCGGTCGAGGGTCTCGCCCTCACCCAGCTTGAGGAGCTTCTCGGCTTGACCGAACACGCCGAGCTGGTTGTAGGTCAGGTGGTCGTTGTTGACATAGAAGCCGAACGGGTCACTGTGCGATTCCTCGCCACCGTGGTCGTCAGCAGCGGCCTCACCGCCGTGGTCGTCTTCCTCACCCTCTTGGGCGACAGTGGTATCGGTCGAGAGCGCGACGGTCTGGGCGGTCGTGCTTTCGCCTTCACCCTCACCGCCGTGGTCATCGCCTTCTTCACCGCTGTGCGAATCTTCCTCACCCGCGTGGCTGTCATCCTCGTGGACGAGGTGTTCGTAGTGCGCGGGGTTGGCAATTTCGGTCGGCTTGAAGAAGTCCAGCGAGCCGAAGGTCCAGAAGGTCAGGAACAGCGCCATCAACACGCCGAAGTCACCGACACGGTTGGCGATAAACGCCTTGCGCGCCGCGTTGGCGTTCTTGATGCCCTCACCCTTGGGCTTGTCCCACCAGAAGCCGATGAGCAGGTACGAGCAGACGCCCACGCCTTCCCAGCCGACAAACATCATCAGGAAGTTGTTGCCGGTGACGAGGATGAGCATGAACGCCAAGAACATATTCAGATAGGCGAAGAAGCGGCTGAAGCGCTTATCGCCGTGCATGTACCCAGCGGCGTAGATGTGGATGAGCGTCCCGACGAAGGTGACGAACAACAGCATCGTCACGCTCAGAGTGTCGATGCGCTGCTGCCACGGAATCTCGAGATTGGCCGACGGGATTCGCAGCCAGCCGTCCAGCAGCGGCGGGTCGATGATGGCGGGCTGGAAATTGTTACCCGTTAAGTAGCTGAACATCCCCAGCGCGATAAAGAAGGTCGCGCCAGCGGCTACCGAGCCGATAATGGCTGAGGCACGCTCGTTGAGCTTAGGCCCCCAGACAAAGTTGATGAACGCGCCGACCGATGGAAACAGGATAATCAGCGGCGCGATGAGCGCGAGGTTCTGCATCGGCTCCTAACCCTCCATCAGGTGCAGCTCATCAATGTTGATGCTCTGCTTGGTGCGGAAAATCGCTACAATCAGCGCGAGGCCGACCGCGACCTCTGCCGCTGCAACGGTCATGACAAAGAAAGTGAACAACTGGCCGTCCACGCCCTGCCACTGGCGGCTGAAAGCCACCAG
Organism: Anaerolineae bacterium; assembly: GCA_025454725.1. Classification (GTDB taxonomy): domain Bacteria; phylum Chloroflexota; class Anaerolineae; order Aggregatilineales; family Phototrophicaceae; genus Flexicrinis. The sequence goes on along the minus strand of JALONW010000014.1, from coordinate 15,525 downwards.
CGCGAGATTCGAGGCGTTGAGCATCAACTCGACGGACATAAAGACGATGATGGCGTTGCGTCGCAGGAGGACGCCGAGCGTCCCCATTGCGAACAAGACCATGCTTAGGATGACGTAAGCTTCGGTTGGAACCATGATGGATGACTTCCCCCTAATCGGTGCGCGGCGGCTAGTCGCCCGACGGCTGTTCGGCGCGTTCGGGGAGCTGCGGCGCGTCGTGGTCCGCAAGGTCTGCCCCGGTCTGGCTGGTAATGACGCTGGTCAGCGGGCGTGCCACCTTGCGACGGGTCGAGCGGCTGGGCTTGGGTGTGTGGTCGCCGCGATAGGTGATGACGATCACACCGACCATCGACGCCAGCAGCAGCATCGCCACCAACTGGAACGGCAGCAGGTAATCGGTGAACAGGCGCTCACCAACCGCCTCCGCCGTGCCGAACTGGTCAACCGGGCGCGGGTCGAGGCGCACGGCCAGCGGACGCAGCTCGTTGTCCGGGCGGCGCTCTGCCCCCAAAACAATCAGCGCGTCCTCCCCGAAGCGCATCTCCGGCAGGAACTCGCTCACCCGCAGCACGACCGCCCGCAGGCTGGCCTCGTCGGGGATGAGTTCAAGGTTGTCGATGCGGCCTGGCTCGTAGGCCACCCAATTGGGGAAGTCCGCCGGGTACGACAGCGGCGCGGTATACGTCCCGAACGGCACTTCATCCGCGCCGACCGTCAGGATGCGCCGCACGTCATTGAACAGCTCACCTTTCAGGTCGCCCAGCGCGAGGGCGGGCAGCGGTGCGTAGGCGTTGAAAACCGTCAGGCCGGGCGTCTCGCCCTGCGGCACCGCGTAGAAGCTGACCGCCTCATCGCCGGCCAAAATCGCGGTCTGCACCGTGTCTGCCGTCAGCTCTAGGGTGGTGGTAACCACGTCCTCGCCGTCTGCCGTCCCGCGCAGGCTGATGACCGCCAAGCCCGGCTCGACGGGGAGAAAATCGGTCTCCTCGCCGTAGACGAACGAGTCATCGACTACCTCACCGTTGACCAACAGCACGAACACGCGGTCAGCGGGCAGGTTTTGGGCGGGAATTACTGGGACAACTTCCTCGACCACCTCTTCGGCGGGCGCTTCTTCAACCACTTCATCAGTAGCGGCCTCATCCGTCGCAACCTCGTCAGTTGCGGCTTCCTCACCCTCGGCGGCGGTATCGGCCTCTGTGGCGGGCGTCATCATATCCGACGGGGCGGCCACCTGCGCGGGCAGGGGCGCAGCATGGACGAAGCGAACCTGTGCAGCGCCAGCGGGCGGCTCAACGCTGTCGATGTCGCCCTGAGTCAGCGCCCAACCCACCGTAATGATGAAGGTCAGCGCCAGCACCATCGCCACCGGGGCCATCCAGCGGAACCGGCGCAGGTGCGCCCCCGCGCCGGTCTTTTCAGCGCCCAACAGCATGATGACGAACAGGAACAACACCATAATTGCGCCCGCGTATACGGCAATCTGGACCAGCGCCAAAAACGGCGCTTCCAGCATCAGGTATAAGAAGGCCACACCGATGAAGTTGACGATTAGAAACAACGCACTGTGTACGGCGTTGTTGCTCAACAACATCATCGCGGCGGTGGCGATGGTGACAGCGCCAACCGCCATGAACAACAAGATTTCAAGAGTCATGCTCAAACGTCCTTACGCGGGAGTTCGCGGCTTGTGCAGTTTAACACAAGAGCGCCGTGGTTCAAAGACCCCGGCGCTCCTCTGCGACCTCATTTTCGGCCTAGCGGGGGTTCTCCATATCCGGGATGGAACGGGTGTAGACGCCCGGCTCAACGGCGCGGGGTGTCCCCTCTTGGCCTTCCGGCACGGGGTCGATGAGCATCTCCTTGACGTAGATGGCATCGCGCCGGTCGGTGTAGCTCATGCGGTGTTCGTGGCCGAGCTGGATGGCCTGCGTCGGGCAGGCATCTTCGCAGTAGCCGCAAAAGATGCAGCGGAGCATGTTAATCTCATAGGTCTTGGCGTAGCGCTCACCGGGGCTGAACCGCTGCTCATCGGTGTTCTCCGCCGCCTCGACCCAGATGGCGTCAGCGGGGCAAGCCGCCGCGCACAGCGCACAGCCGATGCACTTCTCTAGGCCGTTGTCATAACGGCGCAGGTGGTGGCGACCCTTGAAACGCTCTTGGAACGGGCGCACCTGCTCTGGGTATTGCAGCGTGGTCGGCTCCTCCAAGAGGTGCTTGAATGTCGTGGCAAAGCCGCGAATCAGGTTCATAATGTGACCTCTCCCCTCTCCTTACACTAATCCGCCGAACCGCTGTCGGACGGCTTGTCCTTCTTCGGCTCTGGCGCGAGCGTCGAAAGCCGGTCGAGCAGTTTCAGACCGCTGCTGTACAACACGAACGGCACGGCCAGCACACCGCCAACCACCTGAAGCGCCGCATAGCCAGCGCCCCGGCGCTCCCCGGTAATCATCGGGTCGTTGTCGAGGTCGCTCTCGTCCTCGGCAGCCTTGTCGCGGCCAAACAGGAAGAATGCGCCCGCGACAATCGCCACGAACATACCGCCGCTGACCAGCGCGTAGCCGGTCGGCCCGAACACGTCACCGATGACGACCGCCACCATCGTCCACACTACCGACAACAGCGCCAGCGGGAGCAGAATCTTCCAGCCGAAGCTCATCAGCCGGTCGTAGCGGATGCGCGGGAGCGTGGCACGCACCCAGACGAAGCCAATCAAGCACAGCACGACCTTCCCAATCATCACGACCGGGCCGAGAATCGGCGCGCTCTCGACGAAGAAGAAGTGGTAGCCGCCGAAGAACAACGACATCGCCACGAGGCTGACGGCAATCATGCCGAGGTACTCGGCCATCATGAACAGCGCGAACTTCATGCCGCTGTATTCGGTCATGTAACCGGCGGTCAGCTCCTGCTCGGCCTCTGGCAGGTCGAACGGGGCGCGGTTGGTCTCGGCGAACAGCGCGATAATCAAAATACCCGCCGCCAGCGGGTTTTGGAACACGAACCAGTTCAACGGCGAACCGGCCTGCGCCTCGATGATGTCTACGACGCTCATCGACCCGGCCAGCATGACCGGGACGATCATGGCGAGGCCAAGGCTGAGTTCATAGCTGATCATCTGGGCGGCGGCGCGCATCGAGCCGAGCATAGCGTACTTGTTGTTGCTGCTCCAACCGGCCAGCGCCACACCATAGGTCGCAATCGACGTGATAGCGAGAATCCACAGCACGCCGGTGTCGATGTTGGCGACGTACAGCGGCACGCTATACCACATACCATCGACCCACGGGATGGTGATGCGCGGCCCCAGCGGGGTGACGGCCATCACAATCAGGATGGGGACGACCTTAATCATCGGAGCCATCAGGTAGACCCACTTGTAGGCCTTCGCTGGCATGATGTCTTCTTTGAAAATCAGCTTGAGGCCGTCAGCGGCGGGCTGGAGGAAACCACCCGGCCCGACACGGTTCGGCCCGACGCGCTGCTGGAAGAACGCAATAAACTTACGCTCCAACAGCGTGGTGTAGGCGAAGCCCGTCACCACAAGGAACAGGAACAGCGCCGAGAAAACGATGGGCTGCCAGAACGAACAGCCCTCGCTGCGCTCGCAGGCAATGGGCGTGTTGTGGCCGCCGGTCTCAATCATCTGATAGAGCGCCGACCCCGCCGCGAAGGTCAGCAGCGCGCCGCCGACCAACACCACGACAGCGACAACAATCAGGATGGGCAGTGGAATACCGAGAACTTTACGGTTCATCATATCCTCCCTTAAACCTTGCTGACCTTGCCGGTGGTGATGGCAACCGGCACGGCTTGGTCGGTCAGGTGGCGCGGTAGGACGATGCTGCCCTCCGGCGCGCCGCCGTTGACGTGTGCCTTCACGCGCACCGTCGCACCGCCCGCGGTAATCTCGACCACCGCGCCCTGCTCGATGCCCAACTTCTTGGCGTCAGCGCTGTTGATTTCGGCATACGGAGCCATGATGCGCGGGTGAACCAACACGCTCGGCTTGAAGACGCTTTCCTTGTTGTACAGGCGGGTCGAGGGGATGACCACGAACTCACCGCTGCCCGGCTTGGGCGCGTCGGTCAGACTGACCTTCCCCGTCGCGACCGCACCACCCTTGTCTGCGCTGGTGGGGATGACGAGGCCGAGACCGCCCCGGTTCTGGTAAGCCGTGCCACCGTAGTACAGGTCATTGCCCCCCACGTCGGGGAACTGCTTGGTCACGGCGCTGATGGCCTTGTAGGTCATGCCTTCAAAGGCCGGGATAGTCTGGCTGATTTCCAGCATGACTGAGGATGCGCTCAGTTTGGCCTTGCCGAGGCCAGCGGCCTCCGCCAAACGACCGAGCGCCTGCCATGCCGGAAGTGCCTCACCCAGCGGCCCCTGCGCGGTGTAGAAGCGCTGGACGCGCCGCTCACCGTTGGTGAACGTGCCGTCGCGCTCGGCGAATGACTGGATGGGCAGGGCAACGGCGGCGTACTTCGTCGCCACCGCGTCGGGGAACAGGCTCAAGCTGATGACCGTCTCGACCTTCGACAGCCACGCCTCGGCGTTGGGGTCATCGGCCAACAGTTCGGCCTGCGCGACAATCAAGACCTTCGGGGCGGCCTTGGCGATGTCACGGGTCTGCTCCGGCGAGAAGCCGAGGTAGTGCAGCCCCATCCCGTTCGCGCCCGGCAGCGTCGAGAGCAGGCCGTTGTTGGCCTTGCCGACGTGCTGGGTCTCAATCAGCAAGTTGGCGGCGGCCTGCATCAGCGCACGGTGGCCGTCGAGGGTCAACCCCTCTGAGCCGGTGACGACGACGAGGTTGTTCGCGCCCGCCAGCTTCTCGGCAACCTGCGCGTTCTGCGCCTTCAGGTCGGCCAGCCAATGGGCGGCCTTGCCCGCGTCGTAGCGCACGACCACATCGGCGAAATCATCCATGCGAGTCTTGCGGGCATTTGCGACCACCACATACGCGCCGCGGTCGTGGGCGCGCTTGAGACGCAGACGCCACATCGGGACTTCTTCCTCAAGGTCGCTGGCGATGACCAACACCGCGTCACCCTTGCCCAGCGTGCCGAGGTTGCTCCCCTTGCCGAGGCCGACCTGAGCCAGCAGGTCCGCGCCCGTGTGAGTGATGGGCCACGCGCCCAGGTGCTTACCGCCCGCCGCGCTGACCAACTGCTTGAGCGCGTAGAGGTCTTCGTTGCTCATGCCGCTGCCCGCGATGGCCGCGACACTGCCGCCCGCTGCCTTAATCTTGCTGGCGGCGGCGCTCAGGGCATCTGCCCACGAGGTCGCGGACAGCGAACCACCCGAACGTGCCATTGGCGTCATCAGACGGTCATCGCTGCGGGTGAAGTGGTGGCCGAAGCGCACCTTGTCGCTAATCCAGATTTCGTTGACTTCCTCGTTCTGGCGAGGCATCACGCGCTTAATCATGGCACGACCGCCGAAATCGCGGTCGAGGCGCGTGCTGAGGCTGATGTTGCTCCCAGCGGCGTCGAACGGGTCGATGCTGGGGATTTCGGTCAGCTCCCACGGGCGCGCACCGAAGCGGAAGTCAGCGGTGGTCAGCGCACCGACTGGGCAGATGTCGGTGGTGTTGCCGCTGAAGTAGGTGTCAAAGCCGTGAGGCTCGCTGTTGGTGATGATTTGGAGGCGACGGCCACGCTCGTGGAACGCCAGCACATCGTCACCGACAATCTCGTCTTGGAAGCGCACGCAGCGGGCGCACTGGATGCAGCGCTCCTCGTCAAGGAAGATGAGCGCGCTGTCGGCCTCGCCCAGCGGGACGTGCTTGTCGAGGTGCTGCTTGTCCTCGTAGGCCATGCGTGTCCCGCCCTTGCCATGTTCCATGGTCAGGTTCTGGAGGGGACATTCGCCGCCCTTGTCGCAAATCGGGCAGTCCAGCGGGTGGCTGGTCAGCAAGAACTCGACCACGTTCTCGCGGGCGGCCTTGACCTGTTCGGACTGGGTGCGGATGACCATGCCGTCCGCAACCATCTGGGTGCAGGCGGTCTGGAGTTTGGGCATCCAGCGCACCTTGGGCTGTCCCGCCTCATCGAGGACGACCTCGCCGCTGGCGCGGTCCTTCTCGATGGCGCCCTGCTCGACCAAGCACATCCGGCACATACCGACCGGAGCCATCTTGGGGTGGTAGCAGAACACCGGGATGTCGTTGTTGGCATGGAACTTCGCCACATCGACAAGGTTCGTCCCTGCTGGGACCTCGTACTGCTTGTCGTCAATCGTAATCGTAACCGTTTTTGCCATCGGTCTTGAAACCTCTATCTTTCCCCGCCTCGATTGCCTGCGCTGGCCTCGGCCTGCGCCTGCTTTAACCCGCGTAGGGCGCGGTCACGAACTACCTGCGCGACCACGCCCCACGGCTTCGTCTTCAACTGCCCATCCGCCAACTGTGCCGCCCGGCGGAAATCATCCGCCGCCCGACCGTACTCCCCCACTTCCGCCAGCGCCTCACCTCGGCTGAGGTAGAGCGCCGCGTTGTCAGGGTTTTGTGCCAGCGCCCCGTCCAGCAGCGCGACCCGGTCGGCCACGTCGGCGGGCGTCGGGCGGAACCACTGGCGGAGACGACCTAACAGCCCGTCACCGTCCATCCGCAGCCCCAACTAATCGCCAGCCGCAGGCAGCGCCGCGACCTTCGGCGCACTGTGGTGCGCGCTCTTGCCCGCTTGCAGTGCAGCGGCTTTCTTATCGCCTTCAACCCACGCCTTGAACTCCTCAGGGAAATTCTTGATGGTCCAGATGACCGGGTTGGCCGCAAATTCGCCCAACGCGCACAGCGTGGTCGGCTTCATATTGTTGGCGACGTTGGCAATCAAATCCACGTCGCTGGGCTTGCCCTCGCCGCGCAAGATGCGGTCCAGCACCTTGTCCAGCCAGTAGGTCCCCTCACGGCACGGCGTACACTTGCCGCAGCTCTCGTGCTTGAAGAACTTGATGACCTTCGACGCCACCCACACGATGTCGGTGGTGTCGTCCATCACGATGACCGAGGCCGACCCCAGAATCGAGTTGTGCTTCTGGAGGTCTTCATAGGTCAGCGGGGTGTCGAGCAGTTCATCCGTCACGCGGATAATCGGCCCCGACCCACCCGACGGCAGGATGGCCTTAAACTCGCGCCCGTCCAGCGGGCCGCCCGCGTAATCGTACAGCAGTTCGCGGAAGGTGATGCCGAATGGCAGCTCATAGTTGCCGGGCTTCTTGACGTGGCCGCTCATGCAGAACACCTTCGTGCCGCTGCTGCCACCGACGCCAATCTTCTTGTATTCCGCCGCGCCGTTGCTGATAATCCACGGCACGTTCGCCAACGTCTCGACGTTGTTGACGACGGTCGGCTCGCTGTACAAACCGCCGCCCTTCTGGGCGGGGAACGGCGGGCGGACGCGGGGCTGGCCGAGCTTGCCCTCAAGGCTGTTCAGCAGTGCCGACTCTTCACCGCAGATGTACGCGCCCGCGCCGAGGTGGGTATACACCTCGACCGTGAACGGGTTACCGTCGGCGTCCTTGAGCGCGCTGTTCTTGCCCAAAACACCGGCCTTGCGCGCATCGGCGATGTGCTTGTCCAGCGCGTGTGCCACGTCCCAGAACTCGCCGCGCAGGTAGATGTAGACCGCCTTCGCCTTTACCGCGTAAGCGCAAATCAGCGCGCCTTCGATGAGCTGGTGCGGGTTGTTCTCCATAATCTGGCGGTCTTTGAACGTGCCGGTCTCGCTCTCGTCGGCGTTGACCGTCACATAGTTGACCGGGTTGTCCTGCGGGATGAACGACCACTTGACGCCAGCCGGGAAGCCAGCGCCGCCGCGACCGCGCAGGTTGGACTCCTTCACCTCTTGGATGACGGCGGCGCGGGTCATGCCCAGCGCCTTCTTCAGCCCCTCATACCCGCCGTTCTTGACGTACACGTCAAATTCGCGGATGTTGGGGACATCTACCTCACGGTAGATGATGTTCGGGATTTGCCTATCGCCGACGGTAATCATGCGCGCACCTTGCCCCTAACCTAACAATACGCCCTATTTCTTGCCGTTTTTGGCGGCCAGCGCCTCATCGCGCCACGCCTTGAGCTTGGCGCGCATCTTGTCCTTATCGAGGTTCTCCTCGAAGTGGAAGTTGCACTGAAGCATGGGAGCCTTGTCGCAGGCGGCGAGGCACATCACATGCTCGGCGGTGAACACACCGTCAGCAGTCGTGCCGCCCTCCTCGATACCCAGCTCGTCCAGCAGCCAGTGATGGAACTCGTCTGCCCCGCGCAGCGCGCACGGCAGGTCAACGCACACCTGAAGCCAGTACTTGCCCTTGGGCTTCTCGGAGTACATGGTATAGAAACCGGCAATCGACTTCACCTGCGTCGGGTCCATGTCGCAGATTTCCGCGACCTGTGCGATGCCCTCTGGGGTGATGTGGCCGTATTCTTCTTGAGCGATATACAGCATCGGCATGACCGCAGACCGCTTATCGGGGTATTTGTCCAGCGTGACGGTGATACGCTCTGCGTATTTTTGCTGTAGGGTGTTCATCTTCTGCGTTTATCCTAGCTGCGCGGTCTAGCGGTCACAGTCGCCCAACACAATGTCCACGCTCCCGATGACCGCCACGAGGTCAGCAATCATGTGGCCCTCGCTCATGAGGGGGATACCTTGGATGTGCATGAACGATGGGGTCTTGAAGTGGACGCGGCGGGGCTTGTTGCCGCCCGTGCCGTGCAGGTAGCAGCCAATCTCGCCGCGAGGCGACTCGATGGCGACATACACTTCTTGGTCGGGCGCGGCGAAGCCTTCGGTCCACAGCTTGAAGTGGTGGATGACTGCCTCCATGCTCTGACCCAACTCGGCACGCGGCGGCGGGCAGAACTTGCGGTTCTCGCTGCGGAAACCACCCTTGGCCCCCGGCAAGCGCTGGAGTGCCTGACGGATAATCTTGATGGACTCGCGCATCTCGCGGATACGGCACAGGTAGCGGTCATACACGTCGCCGTGTTCGCCCAGCGGCACGTCGAAGTTATAGTTCTCGTAGCCGAGGTACGGCATCGCCTTGCGGATGTCCCAGTTGACGCCGCTGCCGCGCAGGGTCGGGCCGCTGAAGCCCCACGCCAGCGCCACATCCGGCTCGACCACGCCAATGCCCTGCGTGCGGTCCAGCCACAACGGATTGGTGGTCAGCAGCAGTTCGTAATCGTCGATGCGGCTGGGGAACTCGTCAAGGAAGGTCTCGACGCCGGGGACGAACTCCGCCGGAAAGTCGCGCCAGACACCGCCGGGGCGCATGTAGCTGCCCATCATGCGCTGGCCGGAAATCATCTCGAACAGGTCGAGGATTTTCTCGCGCTCACGGAAGCAGTACAGGAACACGCTCATCGCACCGAGGTCGATGGCGTGCGTCCCCAACCAGACGAGGTGGCTCTGGATGCGGGTCAGTTCGAGGCAGATGACGCGCATGACTTGGGCGCGCTCCGGCACATCGAGGCCGACCAGTTTTTCAACCGCCATGCAGAAGGCGGTGTTATTCGACATCGGCGCGAGGTAGTCCATACGGTCGGTGCAGGTCACACCCTTTTCGTAGGACTTAGACTCGATGGTCTTCTCGATGCCGGTGTGCAAGAAGCCCACATCGGGCAGGCAGGTGACGATTTCCTCACCGTCCAGCTCCAGCAGCAGGCGCAGCACGCCGTGGGTCGAGGGGTGGTGCGGCCCAAGGTTGAGCAGCATGGTCTCACCGCTGATGGCGCGCTCGCTGACGAGGTTCTTCACATCGTCAACACTGCCCACCCATTCGGTTACTTTGTTTTCGAGCGCGGAATCGATTGCCATGTTGGTTTGCGCCCTCCCCTACTCTTTGGCGAACGGCTTGTGCTTCATAATTTCCTCGGCGTTGAACGAGAACTGAATGGTCTCGTAGCCGAGGGGGTAATCGCGGCGGTGCGGGTGTCCCTGCCAGTCGTCAGGCATCAACAGGCGGCGCTGGTCGGGGTTGCCCTCGAACACGATACCCATCATGTCAGACGCTTCGCGCTCCAACCAGTTGGCGGCGGGCCACACGTTGACAACGGTCGGGACGACCGGCTTGCTCTCGTCGTCGCCTTCGTCCACGTAGACCTTGACGCGCAGACGGCGGTTGTAGAGCATCGAATACAGGTGGTAGCTGACGCCGAAACGCGCCGGGCGACCACTGATGCCGCCGGTCGGCTCGTAATAGTCCACGGCGCTGATGTCGCTGAGGAAGTTATAAATCAGGCCAGCAGTGTCGCGCAGGTAGCGCGAAACACGCGGGAGCTGCGCGGCCTCGACCACCAGCGTGGTCTCACCGGCATACTCCACCACGTCCAAGAGCGCCGCCGGGAAGGCCTCGCGCACGGACTCCACCGGGTCTAGGGCGGGCTTGACGTTCATACTATGCCCACTCCTTAATGCGCTCACCCATGATTTTCTCTTGCAGGGTCAAAATCCCGTGCATGAGCTGTTCTGGGCGCGGCGGGCAGCCTGCCACGTACACATCGACCGGGATAATCTCATCGACGCCTTGAACGACGGCGTAGTTGTTGTAGACGCCGCCGCACGAGGCACAGTCGCCCATCGAGATGACCCACTTGGGGTTCGACATCTGGTCGTACAGGTTGCGGACGACCGGAGCCATCTTGCGCGTCACGCGGCCTGCGACAATCATCAGGTCGGCTTGGCGCGGGCTGGCACGGTTCAATTCCATGCCAAAACGGGCTAGGTCGTAGCGCCCGCCCTGCGTACTCATGTATTCAATCGCGCAGCAGGCGAGGCCAAACAACAACGGCCATGTCGCCCCCGTGCGCGCCCAGTTGATTGCAGTTTCCAGCGTCGTTGTTACAACGCCGAGGTCGCCGAGCTTCTGTGTTACTCCCATTCCAGAGCGCCTTTCTTCCACTCGTAGATCAAACCAACGGTAAGGATCAGTGTAAACAACCCCATCACCAGCAAACCATAAACGCCCAAGTCGCGGAATACGACCGCGAAGGGTAGGAAGAAGATGACTTCAACGTCAAACAGGATGAACAGCACGGCCACCAGATAGAACTTGACAGGCATCCGCCGTGACCCCGGCCCAATCGGCTTCATGCCCGACTCGTAAGGCGCGGTCTTGCGCGTGGTCGGGCGGTAGGGGCCGAAAATGCGACTGATCACCAAAATGATGAAGGTCAGCAGAATGGCGAAGATGATCATCACAGCAATCGGCGCGAATTGGTCTAATGCCATTGCGACCTCCAGCTCCGTTTGTTCAAATTAGCACAATTAACCGGGGTACAGGTTAACATAACCAAGGGGCATTGTCAAATTGACCGTCGGTTAAAATTGCCTGTCCGGCTTGGCTAAATTGTAGCGCAAACCCCTGCCCCACTGCCACCTATAGAGTGATGAGGGATGAGTAAGAGCGGGCGGTTTGAGGGTTTGCGGGGTGAGGTTTCGAGCGCACCACACGCCTTATCACGCTAACCCCATCACTCCTCCCTGCATTTACCCCACTACCCCGAACATGACGACGACCTCCGTCCCCTGTTCGGGCTGGCTGTGGACGGTGAAGGTCCCGTTGTACAGTTCGGCCAAGCGGCGGACGATGGCGAATCCCAACCCGACGCCCTGCTGCTCGAACAGGGTGCGCTGGAATTGCGCGAACGGGTCAATCTGCTCAATTTCGGCCTGCTCCATACCGCGCCCCACGTCACGCACGTACAGCGCGAACCGCCCATCGGTCAGGCGCGTCTCGACCATGATGGGCGTCCCCGGCGGCGAGAATTTACAGGCGTTATCGACCAGCTCGGCCACCAGCCGATGCAGGTTTTCTTCTGAGATGAAAATGGAGGCGTTCTCCAGCGTCAGGTTTAGGTCAGCCTCGCGCTGGTAGAGCGCAACCCGTTCCCGTGCCGAGTCATAGATGACGCCGCCCGCGTTGCTGGACAGGTGGGTGGCGAATTCTGCTCGGCGCGCCGGGTCACTAGCAATCAGTTCCAATTGGGCATAATAAAGGTAGTTCTCAATCAAACGGTGCAGGCGTTTGCCGCTGCGCTCAATAATTTTGGCGACGTTGCGAACCCGGTCGGGTTCCAGCCCCATGGCGTGGTCCATCAACAAGAACTCGGCACAGTTGAGGATGCCGGTCAGCGGCGAGCGCAGCTCGTGCGGCAGTGCGTAGATGATGTTGCGGCGCATATGGTCGAGCTGGGTGGTCTGGCGGGAGCGCAGTTCGTCGGCGCGACGCAGGCGGGTCGCCACGGTGTCGAGCAGCTCCCTGTGGGTGAACGGCTTGGGGACGTAATCGTCCGCGCCGTGTGACATGCCCTTGCGCGTGCTGGCGCGGTCGGCTAGCGCGGTCAGGAAGACGAATTGGACATCGGCCAGCGCGCTGTTGTTGCGGATTTCAAGCAGCACATCCCAGCCGCTCATGCCCGGCATCAGCACATCGCACAGCACGAGGTCGGGCTTGCGCTCCTGCGCCAGCTTATAGCCCTGAATCCCGTTGGCGGCCTGCATGACCTCGTAATTTTCAAACGATAAAATTTCACTGATGTTATTGCGAATGTGTTCTTCGTCTTCGATAACCAGCACAAGGCTCATGGCCGCGTATCCCTTAGGTGTAAAGTAAGCCGAGTATACCCAATTTTGTTGCTACCAACCCCAAGTCCCAGCTCCACCCTTAAACGGCCCGACAATATCGCTGGTAATCCATCCGCCGTAAAAATCGCCGGGCTGGGGCTGCACCTGCTCGTCACCGACATAACAGGCGTCCATGCGGCTGGCATAGAAGGCGATATAACCGGCCATCGGCTCGAAACCCGGCGCAGGTGACTCATAGCTCCAGCCGCAGTCGGCAGAAGATTGATCGCCCACACTGACTGTCCAATAGCTGGCCGCCCCCTTGAACTCGCAGAATGTCCGGCGTGGTGTGCGGCTGAGGTACTGCATTTGGATGTCGGCTTGGGGGATGTAGTAAACCGGCGGGTGGCTGGTCTCCAAAACCCGGTAGGCGCGGGTGGTGTCGAACAGCGTGACGCCGTTAAACTCGGCGCGGATGCGCTTGGGCGTCAGTTCTAGGCGGGGCGGGCGTGGGTAATCCCAGACGGATTCTTGGCCGGGTTGAGGCTGGACTCGGTTAGCAGGTGGCATGGTTATTCTCTCCATTGAATACATTATAAGACCGCACCATAGCGGGCAGCATTGGCGTATTCGCGCAGTCGCGGGTCGAGATCAGGGTGACTGGCGATAAAACCATCAATGGCGGCGCGGATGCGCGGCGGGTCAAAGCGCTGATAGTGTCCCAGCCCGTGCAGCGCGCTCTCCCAGCAGGCGGGGTTGGTCAGGTTGACGAGGACACGCTCCATGACGCCGATGGCGGTATCACCGATTTTTGGCTGCTTGTATCCACTGATACCAATGATGTCCCACCACATATAACACACGTCGTTGAGTGCTGTGCGTTCGTCCTCGCTCCTTCTGGTTATTAGGGTGTGCGAGAGAACGGTCGGATTACAGCGCAGCTCGAAAATCTGCTCATAGACGTTGTACATCAGTTCAATGGCGTGTTTGCGCTCTGCCCACGGCAAGCTAGAATCTTCTAAGGTGTAAATGTCACTTTCACCGCCCTTAAGGATGGACATCCTTAACCCCCAACCGAGCTGCTCATCGTCATAGTGACCGATGATTTGAGCCGGTTCAGCGAATAGACGGTTGTAATAAACCATATGCTCCGCATTTTCGTTGATGCAATAAAACGTGTCTGTTTGAAAGGCACGGTTTAACGGGGTATCCGATTCCCTGTCAAAAATCATCGCAACCCATTCGTCAAATGTGCAGATTCGCTCACCCAGCGAATTGTAATTGGCGTCGCTGTCATTTTGGTCTGACACAAATACCTTTAATCGTTTTAGACTGCCGGAATAAGAGATATTTCTATTATAGCCGTCCCCGCTGCCGCAGGTGCGTTAGCGAACGGTGAACCTCACGCCATTTTTATGGCCTCGGAACCTCACCCCTGCCCCTCTCCCTAGGAGAGGGGTTTCCTAGCGCGACAGGTGGGCAATCGCCCCCTCTCCCCATGGAGAGGGGGTTGGGGGGTGAGGTTTTGGCGCTAACCCGCCAAATTGCCACCCTCATCACTCCGCTTTTGCGCCGCCGAACTGCTTCAGCACCTGACGCGCAATCACCATGCGGTGGACTTCCGACGCGCCGTCGTAAATGCGGAACGCCCGCGCCGACTCATACCAGTGGCTGAGGGGGATGTCCCGCGAGATTCCCAGCCCGCCGCAAATCTGGATGGCGCGGTCTAGCACTCGCCCGACCGTCTCGCTGACATGCAGCTTACACATTGAGGTCTCTTGGCGCGCCTTTTCGCCTTTTTCCAACAGCCACGCGCAGTGCTGAATCATCAAGCGACCGGCGTGCAGCTCAACCGCGCTGTCGGCCAGCATCCACTGGACGGCCTGATGCCCACCCAGCGCCGACCCAAACGCCTCGCGGCGGCTGGCGTAGTCCGTGGCGACTTCTAGGGCGCGCTGGGCGATGCCCGTCCAGCGCATACAGTGAGTCAAGCGGGCGGGGCCGAGCCGTGCCTGCACCAGCGCGAATCCGCGCCCCACCCCGCCGAGGATGTCGTCATCGGTCAGGCGCAGGCCATTGAGTTTAATCTCACAGTGGCCACCGAAATCTGGCCCGCCCATGTGCGGCACGCGGCGGACGACCTCGATTCCCGGCGCATCCATCGGGCTAAGAAATAACGTCGCGCCGCCGCCGTCGTCATCGGTGCGCGCCATGATAATAAGGAAGTCGGCCACGCCTGCGTTGGTCGTCCACCACTTATGACCGTCAATCACCCAGCCATCCCCATCGCGGCGGGCGGTCGTCTTGAGCATCGACGGGTCACTGCCCGCCCCCGGCGCGGGTTCGGTCATCCCAAACGCCGAGAAGATGTCACCGCGCACCAGCGGCGCGAGGTAGCGTTCGCGCTGAGTGTCATTGGCGTAGACGTGCAGCAGGTGCATGTTGCCTTCGTCCGGGGCGGCGCACCCCAACGCCATTGGTCCGATGAGGCTGCGCCCGACCACCTCTAGAATCGGCGTAAACTCGGTGATGGACAGACCAAGCCCGCCCAATTCGGGTGGCATGGTCGGGGCGAACAGCCCGGCACACTTGGCCTGCGCCCGCAGGTCATCTAAGACTGTCCTCGGCAGTCCCTCCACCGGGTCATCGAAGGCGTGCGCCTCGGCGGGGATGACCACCTCATCGACAAAACGGCGCACGCGCTGGATGAGGTCTTGTATCTCTGGTGCTATACTAAAGTCGAACATGGCTAAAACCTTTTTTGTGTCTAGATAACCCTTTAACCGGATGGATTATAGCGGCTTATGACCACACTTCCCCCACAAGAGCTTTCAGCGCGGCTGGCCAACTACCTCAGCGAGGAGACCGAAAGACCCGTCACCGTGCAGGAGGCGCACCCGCTGGCGGGCGGCGCATCGCGTGACAGTTGGGTGTTCGCCGCGCAGATTGACGGGAC
>JALONW010000235.1 GCA_025454725.1 Anaerolineae bacterium | reverse complement strand
CGCATTTGAAGGTCGCGGGCGCTGAAGTCGTTGGCTGTGCAGTAGCCGAAGATGTAATCGAAGGCCTCATCAACTGACACATTGCGCGCCTCACGCCCGATGACCACACCCAGTTCGACCTCATAATCGGCCTGCTGGGTGACGGATGGGATGGGGATAATCTCATTGTGCGCGGCGAGGCTGTTGTTGAACTTGCCGAACAGAATCGGCGAAGTGGGGATGGCCGCACCGCTTTCCTGCGCATGCAGGCGGTAATTTAGGCCGATGCAGATGATTTTTTCTGGGTGGCGCACGCACGGCGCATAGGCCGCCTCATCGTCGGTAATCAGCCACGGCCCGCTGTTGCTCAGGCCAGACAAGACGGCGTTAATTTGGTTGAGGCCGACCGCACCCAGCTCGAACAAATCATCCAGCGCGGTCGGGACGGTCATGCGGCGCAGCGCGGCGGCGGCGTCAATATCGACCAAGCCGTGGTCGGTCATCACACCGAGGCGCACCTGCGGGGTGTCGGGGGTGGAAAAGTGCAGCAGTTTCATCGAAATCGGCGCGAGAAACCCCTGCCTTCAGGCATGGGGAGGTAAGCGCCTTGCTCCTTTTAAACTAAGCACGAGTGTGCTAAAATACCGATACGGAAAGGCACTCTTGTGAAAGAGCCAACAGTTTTTGCGGGTATGTCCCGCTCCGTGCAGCTTACCAACTGAACATAGTAGGTTCTGCACAGAAATTGTTGTGCAGGTAAAATGTTCAACATCGGAACTCCTGTTCTGTAAATACGACACTCGAAAAAGTGTTGGGGCGGCAGTCAATCCGCCTATCGTAACGAGTGACCACGGGTAACCAACCCCACCTCAGTTGCAAGCCCCCGGCTTTAGCCGTGGGGTCGTTGACAGCTTTAATGATTCCCTTTCAGAATTGGCGCGCCGCCCGAACCGCCGACCAAAAAGTCGAAGTCCGCGCCTTTGTCCGCGCCCATCACGTGGTCTAGGTACAATTTAACATATCCGCGCTCGGCGTGGGCAGGACGCGGAGTCCACCCCTCGCGGCGGCGGACCAACTCATCATCAGAGACGTGCAAATGCAGCGAACGGTTCCCAACGTCCAGCGTAATCTGGTCGCCAGTCTGCACCAGCGCCAGCGGCCCGCCGACCGCCGACTCCGGCGCGACGTGCAGCACGACCGTCCCAAAGGCTGTCCCGCTCATGCGCCCGTCGCTGATGCGAATCATGTCGGTGATGCCCTGTTCGAGGATTTTCTTGGGCAGGTGAAAGTTGCCGACCTCCGGCATCCCCGGATAGCCCTTCGGGCCGACCTGCTTCAACACCAAAATATCGCTGGCGCTCACGTCCAGCGCTGGGTCGTCGATGCGGGCGTGGTAATCGTCGTAATCCTCAAACACGATTGCCCGCCCGGTGTGTTCGAGCAGGTGTGTGCTGGCCGCCGACGGTTTGATAATCGCCCCATTCGGCGCGAGGTTGCCACGCAGGACGGCGAGACCAGCATGTTCCTTCAATGGGTTGTCCAGCGGACGGATGACCTCGTGGTTCCACGCCTGCGCGCTGGCGGTGTTTTCGGCGTGGGTTTTGCCGTTGACGGTCAGCGCGTCCATGTGTAAATGCTCACGCAGCGCTTGGATGACGACCGGCAGGCCGCCCGCCTCGAAAAATTCTTCCATCAAATATTCGCCGGACGGCATCAGGTTGACCAGCAGGGGAAGTTCACTGCCCAAGCGGTCGAAATCGTCCAGCGACAGGTCAACGCCTATCCGACCCGCAATCGCCAACATATGAATCACAAAATTCGATGAGCCGCCGACCGCTGCGTTGAGCTTGATGGCATTCTCGAAGGCCGGACGGGTCAAAATATGCGAGAGGGTGAGGTCTTCCTCGACCATCTGCACGATGCGCCGACCGGACAGCCACGCCAAGCGCCGCCGCCGCGAGTCCGCCGCTGGGATGGCCGCCGCGCCGGGCAGGGTCAGGCCGAGCGCCTCGACCATCACAGCCATTGTCGAAGCTGTCCCCATGGTTGAGCAGTGGCCGTCACTGCGCGACATGCAGCTCTCGTAGTCGTGGTAGTCGTCCAGCGAAATCTGCCCCAAGCGCAGCTCGTCGGTGATGCGCCAGAGGTCGGTGCCGCTGCCAATCATCCGCCCGCGAGAGCTACCGTCCAGCATCGGGCCGCCGTTGACCACCAGCGTCGGCAAATTAACGCTGGCTGCACCCATCACCGTGCTGGGGGTGGTCTTGTCGCACCCCGTGAGCAGGACGATTCCGTCCAGCGGGTTGGCGCGGATGGATTCCTCTACGTCCATGCTGGCGAGGTTGCGGAACAGCATGGTCGTCGGGCGCATCAGCACCTCACCCAGCGACATGACCGGAAATTCCAGCGGGAAACCTCCCGCCTCATACACCCCGCGCTTGACGTATTCAGCCAGCACGCGCAGGTGGGCGTTACACGGTGTCAGCTCGCTCCACGTGTTGCAGATACCGATAACTGGGCGGCCATCAAACATGTCATCGGGGTATCCCTGATTCTTGAGCCAACTGCGATGGGTGAAGCCCAGCGTCCCAAAGTCACCAAACCATGTCTGGCTGCGGCGGGGTTTTGTGGTCATGAAGAATGTCCTAAGTGTTGACGTGCTTTTGCTCTTCATCACAATAACACGCCGTTTGGTTTGGACAAAATATTCAAGGGGTGTCATATAGGGCGAATACATCAAATTTCAAATGCAGTGGGCGACCCACCGGGTCGCCCCTACGGCCTAACCCGATTCGTAGGGACGCGCAACGGCGTGTCCGCCATCCACTGTACATATTTATTCCTCAACCCTGTTTTGATGCGTTTTCCCTAGGGTGTTATATCCATCAGCGGGCGCGCAAGCGTCTGTCCTGCTCTCACCCCTCGCCCTCCACCTCAATGGCCAGCTGATAAGCGGCTTTGGTCGGCTTGAGCGGACGTTTAAGCGTGTACGGGCGGCGCGTCCCGTCTGGGCTGAAACGACTGGCCGGGCGGGTCTTTTCCACCCATTCGCGGTAGACCTGCATCGACTTTTCGGTATCGACCCAGACATCACCGTAGCGGTCACGCGGCGTGGCCTTGCGGACGTTGACCGCCTTTTGCAGCCAGCAGTGTGCGCCGCTGACCGGGTCAGGGTGGACGGCGTGCGTCAGGTTCTGATGAACGCCGACCTGCTGCCACCAAATGCGCGCCGTGTCGGGGTCGGATGACTGCCACGCGCCCGCGCCGTGGATGACATGCACGCGGAATTCGCCGTCGGTCGATTCGCTCAGTTTGACGAGGCTGGACGCGCCTTTGCTGACGCCGTTGTCCTCCTGTAAGCGCCAGCGCCCCAAGTGGTGGCTGACCGCGACGATTCCCGGCTTAATCCCCTCGGTCAGGAACACCTCATCGACGAAGTAGCCGATTTCGGTCTCGACGCGCACAAGGTCGCCGCTTTCGACGCCCAAACGCTCGGCGTCAGACGGGTGCATCCAGATGGGATTTTTGTGGCTGATCTCGTACAGCCATTTCGAGTTGGCGCTGCGGGTATGGATGAGCGTCGGCAGGCGGAAGTTGGGCAGCAGCAGCATTTCGCCTTTAGCAAAGTTGATATGGTCGGGGTGGACGTGGCTTTTCAGCGGATACGGGATGGTGTAATCGCGCTCCGTCCAGCCCCACGCCGCCATGAGCGGGGAGAAAAATTCCAGCTTGCGTGAGGGGGTCTCGAATCCGGCATTGAGGTAGGGCAGATAGTTGTCCTTCTTGACCTCATATACGCCGTACTTGCGCATGTAGGCCAGCGGGGTTAGTCCCTCAGCGGCGGCGGATTCTGGCAAGCCCGGCACGCTGTTTTCGAAAATCCACTGGTAATACTCGTCCACGGTGATGATTTCGCCGGGGCGGTACGGCGACTCGAAGTGCTGGCGCACGCCCAGCGCGCCGTCGGGGTCGAGGTGCGCCGAGAGCTGAATCCACCACTCGTTTTCTTCCCAGACCTCGCCGGGGTTGGCCTCATAGCTGAAGCGGACAGGCTTGCCTGCTTTTTCCAGCGCGACGCGGCGCACAGGCTGGCGGAAGGCGATCCACTGACCGCTGTGGGTCTCTTGGCTCATCAAGTCGTGGCGCTCGCCACCGTGTCCCATCGGAAGGACGTAATCGGCAAACCACGCTGTCTCGCTCCATGTCGGGGTCAGCGCGACGTGACAGCCGACCTTCGACTCATCGCGCAACATCTTCATCCACATGAAGCCGTCGGGGTTTGTCCACAGTGGGTTATAGACGCGGGTGAAATAGACGTCGATATTGCCGCGCCCTTCCTCAATCATGTGAGGCAGGATAAACGACATCTCATAGTGCGACAGCGGCCACTCGTCTGGAAAGTGCAGGTCGTTCCACGCCTCGACGGGCGGCGCGGCGGCAAATGGCTTGGGGACGAACTTGTTCCATGTGTGGCCGGATGTGCCGCCCTCGTTGCCAACGCTGCCGGTCAGCACGTTGAGGAAGAACAGGCAGCGCGCCACCTGCCAGCCGCCCTCATTGCCGATGCTGGCGGCACGCCAGACGTGGGCAGCCAGCTTGCCGTCACACTTGGCGATGTAATCAGCCGCCTCGCGGATGCGCTCGACCGGGACTTGGGCGGCGGCGGCGGCGCGCTCGAACGTGAATTCGGCGTAGATGGATTTCAGCAAGCGAATAAAGTGGTCAAAGGTCGGCTTCTTCTTGAGCGCGGCCAGCGACTCTAAGAGTTTGGCGTCATCGGTAATCTGTGCGGCGTGGGCGAGGGTTTCCTCCCAATTCACCCACGCTTTGACGAAATCACGGTCAAACCGGCCCGTTTGCAGCAGATGGTTGGCAATCGCCAGCAAGACCTCCGACTCGCTGCCCGGCCACGTCGGCAGCCAGACATCGGCGTGGCTGGCAGTGTTGCTTAGGCGCGGGTCAAGCACAATCAGCTTCGCGCCGTTCATCTTGCCTTCGATGATGCGCTGGGCGTGCGGGTTGAAGTAGTGGCCGGTCTCGAGGTGGCTGGAAATCAGCAGAATCACGCGGGCGTTAGCGTAATCTGGGCTGGGACGGTCGAAACCGCTCCATAGGTAATAGCCGATACGCGCCGAGGCGCTGCATACGTTGGTATGGCTGTTGTGGCCGTCCACACCCCACGCCTGTACGACGCGCTCGGTGTAGCCGTCCTCGCCCGGCCTGCCAACATGATAAACAATCCCCTCGCGGCGCTTGGCGCGGCTGGCGCGCATCTTGTCGGCAATTTCGTTGAGCGCCTGCTCCCATGTGATGCGCTTCCACTGGCCGCCGCCGCGCGCCCCGACCCGTTTCAGCGGGTAGAGGATGCGTTCGGGGTCATAAGTCTGATTGTGGGTGGCGGGGCCTTTGGCACAGTTGCGCCCGCGTGAACCGGGGTGCAGCGGATTCCCCTCAAATTTCTTGACTTCCAGCGTGGTCTTATCGACGTAGGCCAGCAGACCGCACGCGCTTTCACAGTTGAAGCACACCGTCGGGATGAGTTGGTAGCGGCGGGCGACACGCTGCGGCCACAGCTTGCCGTCATATTCCACCCACTCATCCCATGTGCTGGCGGGTGGGTACTGGCTCAGACGGCCATCGGCCTGCTGGACGGTGGTCAGCTCGACAGCCTGCGGCACGAGATCGGTGGGGGAAAACGCGGGCTGCTCGACGCCGGCGTCGTTGGTCTGGTGGTGGGCGGTGCGCCGGAATTTCGTCCGCTGATCTTTGCCCATCAGGGCATTAAGGAACTGAGAAAGCGATTTGCTGGACATAAAAAGATACGATTCTCCATCATCAGCCCTCTATTGTAGCCGCCCGCGCCCGCCGCGCAAACCGCCGCAAGCTGTCCCGGAATTGTTATATACTGGTTATAAGTAACATCAGCGAGTGGAGGGTCATAACCCATGTCGTCTGTGAACGTCCCAGCCCCAACTGCCCCCGTCGAACAGCGTTACACCCGTGAAGATTTGCGGCGCATCGAAGCCCTGCCAGAGAACGCCAACAAAGTTTTCGAGCTGTTGAACGGTCGTCTTTACTTACACGAGTCGAGCGAGGATGCACAAGTGCCACCGCCGAGCTATCTGCACGCTTTTATCGTCTCGATACTGGTTGAAATCCTCATGGAATACTTGCTCAAGAACCGGATCGGCAGATTATTTATGGACAACACCGGCTATGACCTGCCCGGCAGCGGGACAGTTATCCCCGATTTATCGTTTGTCAGCCAAGACCGGCTGCTCCCCGTCACCGCGACTGGCGTCCAGCCCATCGCGCCCGACTTGGCGATTGAGGTGGTCTCGCCCAGTAACACGCCGGAACTCATGTCAGACAAAATCAGCGCCTATCTCTCAGGCGGGGTGAAGGTGGTTTGGGTGGTCTACCCCCTCACCCGCTCGGTCGATGTTTATACGTCTGAGAGCGAAGGGCGCGGCTTGGTGAATG
>JALONW010000013.1 GCA_025454725.1 Anaerolineae bacterium | reverse complement strand
CTGCACATCGCCATTGTTGGGCGTCCCAATGCTGGGAAATCGACCCTCATCAACAAGCTCATCGGTGAAGAGCGCGTGATTGTATCGCCGCACGCCGGGACGACCCGTGACGCCATCGACACCGACATCATGTGGCACGGCCAGACCATCACGCTCATCGACACGGCGGGCATCCGTCGGCGCGGGCGCATCGAGCCGGGCGTCGAGCAGTACAGCGTCATCCGGGCGATGAACGCCATTGAGCGCTGTGATGTCGCCATCTTGATGATTGACGCCGTAGAAGGTGTCACGGAGCAGGACGAACACATCGCTGGTTATGTCATCGAGCAGTACAAATCGCTGCTGGTGGTCATTAACAAGTGGGACGCGGTGGAGGACAAAGACTCGACCACCATGCTGCGCTTCGATGAGAACGCACGTGAGCGGCTGCACTTCGTCCCGTATGCGCCGTTCATCTACATCAGCGCGCTGACCGGCCAGCGCATCCACCAAGTGCTGGAAACGGTTAACCGGCTGTACGAGGCGCGCCACTTCCGCATCCCGACCAGTGAACTCAACCGCATCCTGCGCGCCGCTGTCCAGCGCCACCCGCCGACGACCCGCGGCACGCGCCGCCTGAAGATTTACTTCGGCAGCCAAGTCCGCACCGCGCCGCCGGTCATGCTGTTCCACGTTAATGACCGGTCCCTCATTCACTTCACCTATCGGCGCTTCCTTGAGAACAGCATCCGCGACAAGTTCGCCTTCGAGGGGACGCCTATCCGCCTGAGCTTCCGCAGCGCCCAAAGCGCACCGCGCCGTGATAACGGGGTGGACGTGCTGATGGCGCGGGATGATGA
Organism: Anaerolineae bacterium; assembly: GCA_025454725.1. Classification (GTDB taxonomy): domain Bacteria; phylum Chloroflexota; class Anaerolineae; order Aggregatilineales; family Phototrophicaceae; genus Flexicrinis. Next base: position 23,287 of record JALONW010000013.1, on the reverse strand, counting down.
AGACTGGCAGGACGACGAATTTGGCGGCGTGCCGGTTGAGGGCGAAAGCTACGAGGAAGATGGTTTCATCGAGTTTGACCCGTCCCAGCACGACGAGTCAGTTGATGATGAAGGCTATTACACGGATTCCGACACCAAGGACGAATAAGGCTTGACTGACCGCCCCATCAAAATCCTCCGCATCATCGCCCGGCTCAACATCGGCGGGCCAGCGATTCATGTCTCGCTGCTGACTGCCAAGCTCAACGACTCTGAATACCAGTCTACGCTGGTGTGCGGCAGCATCGAGCCGGGCGAGGGCGATATGAGTTACTATGCTGCACAGCACGGGGTTACGCCGGTGGTTGTGCCGGAACTCAGCCGGGCGCTCAACCCCCTGCGTGACCTGCGGACGCTGTGGACGTTGTGGCGGCTCATCCGGCGCGAGAAACCGGACGTGGTGCATACCCACACGGCTAAGGCGGGTTTTGTCGGACGGTGGGCAGCCAAGCTGGCCGGTGTGCCGGTCATCGTTCACACCTTTCACGGCCACGTCTTCGAGGGCTACTTCGGCCCGCGTAAGACGCGCCTGTTCCTCATCTTAGAGCAGCTCACCAGCAGAGTCAGCGACGTGATTCTGACGCTGACTGAGGGGCTGCGGCGGGAGTTGGCCGACAAGTACCGAGTCACTCGGCGTGAGCGGATTACCGTTCTGCCGCTGGGTCTCGACCTCCAGCCGTTCGCCGATACACCGCGCAAGCCCGGCACGTTTCGACAAGTGTGGAACATCCCAGCGGATGTGCCGTTGGTGGGCATCTCTGGGCGGTTTGTGCCGGTGAAGAACCACATGCTGTTTCTAGAGGCTGCTGCGCTCATACGCGCCCAGCGCCCCGATGCCCATTTCGTCATGGTGGGCGATGGGGAACTTCGCGCCGAGGTCGAGGCACAGATTCATGCACTGGGGCTGCGCAGCGCTGTCACCATCACGGGCTGGCAGCGCGACCTGACCATCGCCTACGCCGACATGGACGTGTTCGTCATCTCCAGTGTGAATGAGGGCACGCCCGTCACTGTCATCGAGGCGCTGGCGGCGGGCTGTCCTGTGGTCGCCACGCAGGTGGGCGGCCTACCAGACCTGTTAGAGGGAGGGCGTTTCGGTGCGCTCACCCCGTCCGGGGATGCTGGCGCGCTGGCGTCGGCGGTGTTGAAGACACTCGATTCCCCGCCCGATACGACCGAAGCCCAGCGGTAACATGCACTTCAAAGACCTAAATCTCATCGACCCGCTGCTGCGCGCCGTCGAGGCGGAAGGGTACGACACCCCGACCCCCATCCAGCAGCAGGCCATCCCATATGTGTTGGACGGGCGCGATATGATCGGCTGCGCCCAGACCGGCACAGGCAAGACGGCAGCCTTTGCGCTGCCCATTTTGCAGCTCCTGTCGAAGACTCCCGCCCAATCGCAGCGCCGCAACATCCGCGCCCTGATTTTGTCGCCGACCCGTGAGCTGGCCTCGCAAATTGGTGATAACTTCACGTCATATGGCCGCCATACTGGTCTGCGCGCCGCCGTTATTTTCGGCGGGGTGGGGCAGACGCCGCAGGTGGACGCGCTTAAGCGCGGCATCGACATCCTCGTCGCCACGCCGGGCCGCCTGCTTGACCTGATGAATCAGGGACATATCCGCCTGAACGCGCTGGAAATCTTCGTCCTCGACGAAGCCGACCGGATGCTGGACATGGGTTTTATCCACGATGTCCGCAAGGTGCTAAAGGTTCTGCCACCCCGCCGCCAAAATCTGCTGTTCTCGGCGACCATGCCCCGCGACATCCAAGAACTCGCCGACAGCTTCCTGCACAACCCAGCCAAGGTCGAGGTCACGCCGCAGGCCACCACCGTCGAAAAAATCGCCCAGTCGGTCTACTTCGTCGCCAAGCAGGACAAGCGCGAGCTACTCGAACTACTGCTGCGCGATAAGGCTATCCGGCGGGTGCTGGTCTTCAGCCGCACCAAGCACGGCGCGAACAAGCTCGCCAAGCAGCTCACCGACGGCGGTATCCGCGCTGACGCCATCCACGGCAATAAGTCGCAAAGCGCCCGTGAGCGCGCGCTGGCCGACTTTAAGGCTGGGCGTATCCGTGCGCTGGTCGCAACCGACATCGCAGCGCGCGGTATCGACGTGGACGACGTGACACATGTCATCAACTACGAACTGCCCAACGAGCCGGAGAGCTACGTTCACCGCATCGGTCGGACGGCGCGTGCGGGTGCGTCCGGGATTGCCATCTCATTCTGCGACAGCGAGGAGCGCGCTTACCTGCGCGATATCGAGCGCCTGATTCGTTTGCGTGTGCCGGTGGTCGAAGACCATCCGTATGCGAGTAACGCCAACGCCGCCCGCCCGCCCGTTCAGGAGCGTGGGCCGCGCCCGCCGCGCAATTCGTCGCCTAACGGCCAGAACAGCCGGTCGTCTGCGCCGAATTCGCGTTCGTCGGGGTCGTCCTCCCGATCGTCGTCATCTTCTTCTAGCTCGACGGCACTCCCGTCGCGCTCAGTGGCACGCCCCGGTGCGGGGTCGTCTTCATCGTCATCCTCCAAGTCCAGTGCCAATTATGAGTCGCCTTCAACACTTTCGCTGTTGGCTGAGTCAGAAGGTGGCCGCGAAGGCGGTGACGCCCCGCGCCGCCGCCGTCGTCGCGGTGGTGGGCGTGGGGGCGGTGGTCAGGGCGGCCAGCACTAACCCATAACATAAACAAAAAGGCCGGACAATCAGATTGTCCGGCCTTTTTGTTTTTAGGGTGGTTTTACAGGTCGAGCGTGACGCGCATCAGCTTTTCTTCGGCGTCAAACTTCTGGGTGAAGCCCAGCGCCTTGTTGATTTTCAGCATACCGACGTTCTCTTGCAACACATAGGCCCAGATGCGGCGCAGACCTTCGTCCTTGCCCCACTCAATCAGGCGCTTGAGCAGTTCTGTCCCCAAGCCCTGCTTCTGGTACAGGTCGTTGATGAGCAGGCCATACTCGGCCTCGCCGCGCCCGTAAGCCTTGGTCAAACGCCCGATGCCGAGGATTTCCGGCTCACCATCCGCGCCGATGCGGGTGGCGACCAGCGCCATCTCACGGTCATAGTCGATGAACGACAGGCGGCTGAGACGGTCGTGGCTGACGCGCTGGCCGAGCTTCATCATCGAGAAGTAGCGTAAATAGACCGAGCGCTCCGAGACGTTTTCGTGGAATTTGACCAACAGCGGCTCGTCCTCGGGGCGGATGGGGCGGATTTCCAACTCATCGCCGCCGTTGCTCGTCCACGGGCGGATGTACTGGCGCGGGTACGGGCGAATGGCTGGGCGCGGCAGTTCGTTCATCGGGGTATCGGCGGGATACAGTACCATGCGGGCGTCGAGGGCAATCAGGCGCTCATGTGAAGCCAGCAGCGGGTTGATGTCGATTTCCTGAATCCATGGCTGTTCGACCACCAACTGGCTGAAGCGCACCAACAGCCGTTCCAGCGCCACCATATCGACCGGTGGGCGGCCACGCACACCCTTGAGTGCGGTGTAGATTTTGGTCTGCTCCATCATGCGGCGGGCGAGGGTGGTGTTCAGCGGCGGCAGACCAAGGGCGCGGTCCTTATACACCTCGACCAGTTGGCCGCCCGTGCCGAACAACAGGACGGGGCCGAACTGCGGGTCGATGCTACTCCCCAAGATGACCTCGTAGCCTTCCAGCCGAATCATGGGCTGGACGCTGACGCCGCCGAAATGTTCTGAGCCGACCTTATCGGCCACGCTCTCCTGAATCTGGTTGAAGGCGCGCACCACCGCGTCGGAGTTGGTCAGGTTGAGGATGACGCCGCCTACGTCGGTTTTGTGGGTGATGGTCTCGCTGTGCAGCTTGAGGACGACCGGGTAACTGAGCTTGTTGGCCGCCGCGACCGCTTCTTCTGCCGTTTGTGCGACCATGTTGGCGACGGTGGGGATGTGGTAGGCCGCCAGCACGCGCTTGGCTTCGTCCTCGGTCAGCAGGGTGCGCCCCTGTGCCTTGGCGGCGTCGATGATGGCCTCGACTGTGGCGCGGTCGGGGGCGTCGCCGTAGTGGTCTTCGGGCAGCGTCGGAGTCTCGTACAGCCCGCGCAGGCTGTAGTCATAGCGCCACAGATAGTTAAACAGGCGCACCGCCGTGTCGGGGTACTGGAAGGTCGGGATTCCCGCTTCGTTCAAGATGGCCTCACCGCCGCTGATAGCCTCGCCACCCATCCATGACGCCAAGACCGGCTTGCCGTCGATGTGGGCATAGGGGGCGAGGCGCTTGGCAGTGGCGGTTGGGTCGGTCATGGCCTGTGGGGTGAGGATGACCAGTAGGCCGTCGCTGTTGGGGTCCTGCGCGGCGATTTCCAGCGCTTTCGCATAACGCTCTGGGTCGGCGTCACCGAGGATGTCGATGGGGTTGTTATGGCTCCACGCATCAGGCAGGAACCCGTTGAGTTTTTCCATAATCTCTGGGCTGATGTCAGCCAGTTCGCCGCCGTCGAGGATGAGGGCGTCGGTCGCCAGCACGCCGGGGCCGCCCGCGTTGGTGACGATGCTTAGGCGGTTGCCCTGTGCGCGGGGCTGCTTGGCGAGCGTTTCGGTGATGTAGAACACATCGCTGATGCGCTCGACGCGCAGCACGCCGGTGCGCCGCAGCGCCGCCGCGAACACGTCATCGCTGCCGGTCATACTGCCGGTGTGCGAGGCTGCCGCTGCTGCCGCTGCTGCCGTCCGCCCCGCCTTAATCACGATGATGGGCTTGCGGCGGGCGACCTCACGGGCGGCACTGAGGAAGGCGCGAGCGTCGCCGATGCTCTCCATGTAGATGACGATGGATTGTGTGTTGGGGTCGTCACCGAGGTAGTGGATGAGGTCTGCCCAGCCGACATCCAACATCGAGCCGATGCTGATGAAGGCGCTGAAACCGACCTTTTCGCTGAACGACCAGTCGAGGACGCTGGTGCAAATCGCGCCGGACTGGCTGATAAAGGCGACATTGCCGGGGTTGGCGGTCGCGCCCGCAAAGGTGGCGTTGTAGTGGCCGCGAGGCATCATCACACCGAGGCAGTTGGGGCCGATAATCCGCATCTTGCCCTCGGCAATGGCGAGGATTTCGTCCTCCAGCGCCTTACCCGCTGGGCCGGTCTCTTTGAACCCAGCGGATATGATGACCGCACCCTTTACGCCATTCTCGACGCATTCGCGGACGATGGCGGGGACGGATGTGGCCGGTGTGACGATGACGGCGCAGTCCACTGTGTCGGGGACTTCGCTGATGGACTTATAGGCGCGCACGCCCAAGACACTCTTGCGCGTCGGGCTGACGGGGTAGACCGTCCCGCCGAAGGGGTTGGAGATGAGGTTATAGAGGATGGTGCGCCCGACTGAACCGACCTTCTCGGTTGCGCCGATGACGGCCACCGAGCGCGGCTTCAGGATGGGGTCAAGCGGGTGTTGGTCGTCGGGTCGTTGGTTGGCGCTGGCGGCGGCGTTGCTCACAGCAGACATAGGGGGTCTTGTCCTCTCAGGTTAACGGTTGGACTTATACCTCCATTGTACCCTATCCCCCGCACACGGGATATTGTGACAGATGTCACGAAAAGGTCTTTCTAACGGCTCAACCACCCAATGCGGCGGCGAATGCGCCCGCCGTGGCGTAACGGTCGGCGGGGACTTTCGCCATCGCCTTCATGACGGCCTGCCCCGCCCCAGTGGGGATGGATTTGACCGTCTGCGACGGGTCAGGTGGCGGCTGATTGAGATGACCGTAGACCAGTTGGGCGGGGCCGCCCTCAAACGGGAGTTTACCCGTCAGCATCTGGTAGGCCATGATGCCCAGCGCGTAGATATCCGCCCTCGAATCGACCTCCCGTGCCGAGACGATTTGTTCCGGCGCGATATATTCGAGCGTCCCCATGATGGCATCACGGGTTAAGACTTCGGTGTTAGACGGCTGGTGGGCGATTCCAAAATCGGCCAGCACCGCCTCCAAACGTTCGGGGTTCTGGCGCAGCAGAATATTCGACGGCTTGATGTCGCGGTGGACGAGGCCGCGCTGATGGGCGTGGTCGAGCGCGGCGGCCATATCGGTAATCAGCGCGCGCACCTCCTCCAGCGACAGCATCTCGCGCTGTTTGAGCAGGCTGCTCAAGGTCGGGCCGTCCACATATTCCATCGCAAGATAGCGCAGGTTCTCGGTCTGGCCGTCACCAATTAAGCGCACGATATTGGGATGCATCAGGCCGCGCATAATCGAGACCTCGCGGGTGAAGCGGGCGCTGTACTCGTGCTGGGCGGCCATATCAGGCGGCAGGACCTTCACCGCAATAGGCTGTTCGCTCCCCTCACGGCGCGTCAGGTAAACTTCAGACATGCCGCCGCGACCCAACATCCCACCCAGTATCCAATCGCCGACCGTCCGACCGCTGAACGCGCCTTCCGGCAAGTTCGGTGCAGACGGGTCAAGGCGGTCGTGGGTCTCGTTTTGGCGCTTCTTGAGTTCGTCCAGCTCGACGCGGAAACCGAACACGCGCTTATCGACGAAGCGCGCCAGCCGCCGCCGCGTGGGGGTGTAAAGTGCGCCGACTACCAGCGCGCCGATGACGGTGGCCGTTCCGGTCTGGTCGATGGGCAGGACGCGGCCCAAGATAATCTGCATCACTCCCAGTACGCCGAAGAACACTGCCGCGAGGAAGATACCCAGCGCGCCGTAAACCAGCGAACGATTGATGACGAAGTCGGCTTCCCACAGCCGGTAGCGCAGCATCGAGAAGGCCATGCCCAATGGGAGCATCAGCGCGAGGCCGTAATAGACCATTGGGACGACAAAGCCCAGTACGACCAGCGTGGGACCGGTCAAGGTGGGCAGCAGCACCTCGAAGAAGTTGGAAATCATGATGGCGGCGGTCGCCATCACCCCGCCGATGACCACCCATTTCGACTGCTGACGCTCGACCGGTGTGGCGTGGTAGCGCAGCCGAATCATCTGGAAAGCGAAGCCCAGCGCCGCGATGAAGCCGCCCGCGCCCGCCAGAACCGTCACCAAGCTCCCGCGCTCCGACAGGTTGCCGAAGTAGACACCAAAGCCCCGGATGGTCACTTCATAGGTCAAGATGGCGGCCAAGACCCACTTCGCCCAGCGTGGGACAAATTTCCCGTTGGGGAACAGGTACAGCGTCGGGTGGATAGTGAAGAAGAACCCGATGGCCGAGATGAAACCAATCACACGGAAGGCCTCTGGGTCGAGCGTAATCAGCGTTCGAGTTACGGTGATGACCACGCGGGGGCCGAAGTGCATTAACATCAGGCTGCCGAGGAAACCCATCCAATCATCCGACCGCCGCCGGAAGATGAGGAAGCCAATGCCCATAAACACGATGCTGGACAGCAGGTCTAGGATTGGGCGGTAGAGCGCAATCGCCACGGGTGACAGCCCAATTTCGCCAAGCTGGGCGAGGACGGCAGGCGACATATCGAGTGCGCCGCACGACGCCGCTGGGCATTCAATCCAGTTGAGGCGCAGCGCTACCCATGCCGACCAGTTGGCGAGGTAGTAAACGAGGTTATAGACCGCGATGGTAATCCATGCGACACGAAAGAACCGCAGCCGTGCCGGGTCGGTGATGCGCGTGATGCTGGTGGTTTTGGTCTGGGGTGAAGTGACACTGCGCGCCATATGACGTAAGCCCAAAATATAAGCGGAGGATGAGTTTTGATGGGCTTAGTGTAGCACACTGCGTGCTGCGAAAAGAATTGTTAAGTCAGACCGTTCGACAGCGCCGCCGCGAACGCGCCCGCCGAGGCGTAACGGTCATCGGGTTTCTTCTCCAGCGCCTTGAGCAAGGCTTGGGCGGCGCTGCGCGTCATGTCGGGGCGCAGTTCACGCGGGTCGTTGGGCGGCTGGTTGAGGTGGGCGAACAGCAGCGCTGCCGCCGAGACATTAAAGGGGTGTCGTCCCGTGAGAAGCTGGTAGGCGATAATGCCAGTGCGTAGATGTCGGCGCGGTGGTCTACCTCGTGAGAGGCCATAATCTGCTCTGGGGCGATGGTGTCCAGCGTGCCGATGAGGTTGGACTTGGTGAGCGCGCTGGTCTGTTCCGACGCCAGTTTGGCGATACCGAAATCGGTGACAACCGCCTCGACACCTTCATCGGTCGGGCGCAGGAGGATATTTGACGCCTTCACATCCCGGTGGACAACGTCCGCCGCGTGCGCCGCATCCAATCCGGCGGCGATGTCGCGAATGAGCGCGGCGGCCTCATTCAGGTTGGGCGGCACACTGCGCTTGAGGCGGTCGCTCAACGTCGAACCGTCCACCAACTCCATCGCAAGATAATGTAGACCGTCCGACATGCCCGCGCCGAACGTCCGCACAATGTTGGGGTGGTTCAGGCGGCTGAGGATATCGGCCTCACGCTGGAAACGCGCCAGCGGTTCAGGCTGTGCGGCCAGTTCCGGCGGCAAGATTTTGACCGCCGCTGCACCAATGTCGGGGTGTTGGGCGGCGTAGACCTCACCCATGCCACCCTTGCCCAGCACACCGCCCAACAGGTAGCCCGCAATGGTCTTGCGGCTGTGTTGGCCGGTATCGGCCTCGCGCAGGGGGACAAAATGGGTCTCATGGGCGTGATGCTTACGCAAATCGCGCAGTTCGACCCGCAGGCCGTAGACCTGACGGTCCACCACGCGGGCGAGACGGGCGCGCACCGGGTTGAACAACCCCGCAGCGACAGCCGTCGAGACCACCAGCGGGATGGTAGAGTCTGTACCAATCAGACCGACAAGGCCCGCCCTGAGCGCGAAGAACAGCACAAAAAACACCACCGCCAACAGGATGGTCGAAGCGGCGTAGACCAGCGTCCGGTTGATGGCGAGGTCGGCCTCCCACAGCCGGTAGCGCAGCATCGAGAAGGCGAAGGCCAGCGGCAGGCCGAGATACAACAGATATTGGACGACCAGCAGCACAAGACTGACGACGACGTAAGCCACGCCTTCCATCGACGGGACGACAACGATGTTAATCGCGCTGACCAAAATACCACCGATGAGCATCCCGGTCGCCAACAGCACCCACTTGAGCTGTTGGCGCTCGACCGGCGTGAGTTGGCGGTAGCGCACTCCCTGACAGTACAGGCCGATTCCGGCGAGGATGACCGACCCGAACTGCATCACGCCCGGATTGATTTGCAAGATGGGGAAGTTAATGGCAATGCCCCGCAGAATTTCATAGACCAGCGTCACCGCCAGCGGGATAAACGCCCAGCGCGGTACGAAACGCCCGTTGGGGAATAGGTAGAGCGTCCCATACGCCGAGATGAACATCAGAGATGTCAGCATTAGGCTGAGGGGGGTCATGGCGGGGTCGGTATTCGACAGTGTACTAGCGACCCCGGTCAAGCGGAACCCCAGCAGGCACAGCATGGCACTGGTCAACAGGCCAATCCAGTCATCCGACCGGCGGCGAAAAATCAGCAGGCCGACCGAGATATAGGTCGTGGCCGCGATGATTTCCAAGATGGGGCGCAGCAGCGCCGCCACCGCGAACGGGACGCCGCTGCGCTCGTATTCCGCCACTGACGCGGGCGAAAGCTGCATCACCCCGCAGGGGGATGCCTCACATGGGACAAGCCGCCCCGCCGTAAATGTGACGATATTGGCGATGCCGAAGCCAATGCTCACGGCAACGACCAGAAGCCACACCACCCGCACGATGCGCCGCTGTGTTGGGCGTTCAATGCGGGTGGTGCTGAGTGTCACGCGGGTCTGTGAGCCGGTGGTCGGGTCGGTCGCGGCCATATGCTTAAAGTCCAGTAATGTGTTGGCGCGGTAAGAGTTTACTCACGCTATTTTAACACACAGCCTGCCTGAACGACCGTTGGGGCGGCTGTTGGTTTTCCTTTAGGAATTGCGGCCTACCAAGCGTAGGCTTCGGGCGCGGTACCGCCCGGACCGGGGAAGATGGCGTCAATCTTCTTGAGCAGGTCCGGCGTCATCTTGACCTCGAGGGCGCGCAGGCTGTTGGTGAGCTGGTCCATTGTGCGCGGGCCGATGATGGGTGCGGTAATGGTCTTGTTCGCCAGCATCCACGCCAGCGCGACATCGGCGGGCTGTTCGCCCAGTTTGGTGCAGAGGGTCTCCCACTTGCGGAGGGCGCGCTCATGCTTCTTGATGACATCCTGTGAGCGTTCATTCCGGCGGCGGCTTCCCTCGTCGCTGCCGAACACGCCACCCAATATTCCGCCCGCCAACGGCGACCACGGGATGACGCCGAGGCCGTAGCTCTCGCAGGCGGGGATGACCTCCAGCTCAATCATGCGGTCGAGCAGGCTGTACTTGCTCTGTTCGCTGATCAAGCCCATGAAATGGCGGCTCTTCGCGATTTCCTGCGCCTGAGCGATGTGCCAGCCCGCGAAGTTGCTGCTGCCAACGTACAAGACCTTGCCCTGCTGCACCAAGACCTCGCACGCCTGCCAGATTTCTTCCCACGGGGTCGTGCGGTCGATGTGGTGGAACTGGTACAGGTCGATGTAGTCGGTCTTGAGACGCTTCAGGCTGGCCTCTGCTGCTTGGCGGATGTGCAGCGCCGACAGCCGGTTCTGATTCGGCCAGTCGCCCATGCCGCCATAAACTTTGGTCGCCAGCACCGTCTTTTCGCGCCGCCCGCCGCCCTGCTCGAACCAGCGCCCGATAATTTGCTCGGTGACGCCCTCACCTTTTTTCCAGCCATAGACGTTGGCGGTATCGAAGAAGTTGATGCCCAGCTCCAGCGCCTTATCCATAATGGCGAAGCTGTCTTCCTCGGTAGTCAACGGCCCAAAGTTCATCGTGCCGAGGCACAAGCGGCTGACCGATAGGCCGGTACGTCCTAAATTGGTGTATTCCATCGTCTGTAAGCTCCTCAAACTGGTGAATTGTCTCGACAAAAAGTGTGCTATTAGCGGGTGCTGGACAGTTTGTTGTCTCAGCCTCCCAATGGTGAATTGTATTCTAACGCCTGTCATGACGACCAACCATGCCAATACGGATGATTTTTTCGGTCGAGCGTTAAAACCTCTACCAACAGCAACTGCGCACCACGCCCACCCGCGCTCGAAGGTTGATACCAAACCACATCACCTGTAATACTTCGACATGACACAACAGCACCCAAATAAGCATGCGGCTATTGACGGATGGTATGACGATTTTGTTATACTGTGGCCATCAGACTTGACCCTACACCGTGCATTATTTCCAGAGCCGCCATGCTTGAAACCCAGCACCCTCCGACGACGACCACCCAACCCATTTTGGCCACCCAAATCATCCACCCCGGTCGGCGGCGGGCGGCGCGCTGGATATGGGTGGTATTGGTGGTGTTCAATACGGTGTTTGGCTTGGTCAACCTCGGTATTTATACCAGTCAGCGCCTTCAGCCGTGCCTTGCTGAACCGTGCTACGCCGCGCAGATTCCCATTGCACAGGCCGAGGAATATACCCGTCTTGGCATCCCGTTTGCAGCGGCGGCACTGCTGCGCCCGGTGTTTGAACTACTGTGGGTCATGGTGTATACCGGCATCGGAATCGTAATATTCCGTCGTCGTTCGGATGATTGGATGGGGATGCTGACGGGTCTAATGCTGTGCCTGATGGGCTTTCAGCTTACCTACAGCATCGAGACGCTGACCGATACCCCGCTGACGCTGAGTCTCAGCCTATTCCTCACGTCCCTGATGACGCTGGTGACGTACACCGTCTTATATCTGTTCCCCAGCGGGCGGTTTACGTCGCGTTGGGCGATAGTGGCGCTGGCGGTGACGCTGCCCTATGAGCTGGTGCGCGGCGTGGCGATTAACGTCCCGGCGCTGGGCCTCAGCCCCGGCCTGATGCTGCTGGGAACGGTCATCCTGACGTTGGTGGCGCTGGGTCTTCAGTTCCAGCGCTACCGCACCCTCGCACAGGCCGAGCGCCAGCAGATTAAGTGGGTGCTGTTCGCCTTTGTCTTCCTCATCGGCGGTTTGGCATTGAGCGCGGTGCAGCGGGCGGTCATCCCAGAGTTGCGCGGCGCGCCAGCAGCAATTGCTGGGGTGGCAGCGCTGATGACCCAGACCACTTTCTACCTTGCGCTGCCGTTGGGCATGGCCTTCTCGATGCTGCGCTACCGGCTGTGGGACGCCGACCTCGTGATTAACCGGGCGCTGGTCTACACGGGCTCATTGGTGGTGGTCGGCGCGCTGTTTGTCGGGCTGTTTTTCGTCGCTAATGCTGTCCTGTCCAGCCTGATTGGGTTGGACACCGCCGCGACTGTGGTCTTGGCCGCAGTCGTGATTGGGGCAGGTTTCAATTCCGTGCGGCGCTGGGTCGGGCGTTGGATTGACCGCAACGTCTACAACTTCCGCGTGCCGCTGGACACCGCCCAGCGCCATATCTCGTCGGGCTACCCGCCGGTCCCGCCGCCGCACCTGCAAGCTGGGCGGCACGTCGGCCAACAGATTGGCGGCTACACGCTGGATAATCTTCTGGGGCGCGGCGCGATGAGCGAGGTCTACGCTGCCCACGAACTCAGCACCGGTAAGAAGGTCGCGGTCAAGGTGCTGGCGCCGGATATTGAAGACCCCGCGCTGGCGGTAGGTCGCTTCAAACGTGAGGCCGACGCCCTGCGCCGCATTACCCACCCCAATGTCATCCGCATGGTGACATCGGGCATGTCTGAGGGGGTGTATTATCTCGCCATGGAGGTGGCTGGACGCCAAACACTGTGGGACCGGATGCAGCAGCCCGACCCCATCCCGCCTGCTGAGGCCATCAGCCTCGTGCGGGACATTGCGGCGGGTCTCGATGCCGTCCACCGCGTCGGGGTGGTTCACCGTGACGTGAAACCGTCCAATATCCTGCTGCGCCCGACCGATTACGGGGTCGAGGCTGTCCTAATTGACTTTGGCGTGGTTCGAGTGGACTCTGAAGCCAGCATCGCCCAGCGCAAAGAGTTTATTGGGACGCTGCACTATGCCGCGCCGGAACAACTCATGGCGAACCGTCAAGCCGACCACCGCGCCGACATCTACGCGCTTGGGGTGATTGCCTACCAACTGTTGACCGGCCACCACCCGTTTGATGTCTCGGCGGCGGCGATGATTTTTGCCCACCTCAACCAGCCGCCGACCGACCCGCGCCAGTTCAAACCCCATCTGCCGCGCCTGACCGTCCAAGCCCTGCTGCGCGCCTTAGCCAAGAAGCCCGAAGACCGTTACCCATCGGCGAGCGCATTCGCGGCAGCATTGGTGGGGTAGGGCTTACAGTCGGAAGCGCATTGTCGTCACAGCGGTAAAACCAAACCGGCGCATGAATGGGACAGATTGGGTCTTTTCAGCAGTAAAACCCAACCGTTCATATAACTTTTGAGCGCGGGGATTGGTATTGACCACCTCTAGGCGGATGCTGTCATAGGCGTGCTGTTTGGCGAAGATTTTAACAGCATCAAATAAGCGAGTGCCTATCCCACCGCCCCTCACCTTTGGATCGACAGCCACCCCGTCCAAAAGCAGTTCATCCTTTGCAGGTTGGCGTGAGAGCATTGACCCCCAGAGTGCCCGCCATAGACCACCCCAAAATCCAAACCGTTTGAACAACACACCCGCACCGATGTTGACCAATTGTTGGTGATTGTGGTGGAAGCCCAACAGCCCAACGATTTGACCCTCTCTCAACCCGCAAAAGGCATGAGATGGCGAGAGGTGGTCACGAATACACGCAATGGCCTGCTCCTGATTGCCCAACAAGATATTCAACTTCTGGCTGAATGCTTGATGGTAAATTTCCGCGGCGGCTCTGTGTTGGCTATCAGGGATACCGCGCTCAACCATAATAATGGGTGTAGATTCCATGCCGACCTCATTTATTAGACATGATGTCTAAAAACAGGTTAGCACATTCTTGGCCATGATTAGACCCCATTTTTTAGGGTTGAAGTGTCCGTTAGAACAGCACTAAGCCAATACCCGTAAGTTATAGCGGACGCCGGTAAGCTGTTCGCTGACCTCCCATAGGCGGGCGGCGATACCGTCATCCTGCGAATAACGACTGGGCATCAAGCGGACGGGGTAGCCCCGCCACGTCCGGCGCGGTCCAAAGTATTCCGCACCCTGCACATCTGGTGCGGTCGCGGCGTAGAGCTGCGGGAGCGCGCCCATCGCGGCGGTTTGGCCGATGATGCGCGCACCGAAACCCAGCAGCCCATCGAGTGGGGGAAATCCACTCGTCAAAAGGTTGGTGGCCGCAAAACCGGGGTGTGCCGCTACGCTCAAGATCGGCGCGCCCGCGTGGTCGAGGTGTTTTTGCAGTTCACGGGTGAATAGGATATTGGCTGCTTTGCTCTGGGCGTAAGCTCCAAATCGACTGTAGGACTTGTCACTCTGTAGGTCATCGAAATTGATGCGACCGCCCGTGTGCGCTTGGCTGCTAACGTTGACCACTCGGCTCCCCGGCGCGGCCAACAGTCGGTCGAGCAAAAGGCCGGTCAGCGCGAAGTGGGCGAGGTGATTAACCCCGAACTGCGATTCAAAGCCGTCGGCGGTGGTGGTCTTGGGGATAGCCATTAGCCCGGCGTTGTTCATGAGGATATCCAGCTTGGCGTGTTTGGCCTTGAACGCTTCGACAAAAGCGCGCACTGACGCGAGGCTGCTCAGGTCGAGGGCGGCCAGTTCGACCGAGGCATTCGGCACACGCTCCAGCAGGTCGGTTTTGGCTTGGTCGGCCTTCTTGGGGTTGCGACAGGCCATGACGACATGCGCGCCTTTGGCCGCCAGCGCTACCGCTGACTCGTAGCCAAGGCCGCTGTTTGCACCGGTGATGATGGCGATTTTTCCAGACAAATTTGGGATGTCATTGGCGGTCCACTGCTCAGGCATAGTCATGGGGTTAGGGGTTCCTCTAACGGGGGTGTAGCGTGCAGATGAATCCTATTGTAGCCGCTGTGGATAAGCGGTGTATCAGCAAAAGGGTTGAGTTTTGGGGTGGGCGAAACCAAAACCATCCTGCAAAGGCGTCAGACAGCCTCTGCAGGATGGTTTTTAATACCTCATCAACGATGGGCTTTAATCCGCGCTGGGTTGGCCTTCTGTCTGACCAACGATGTCCGGCTGATAGAGGGTATCACCGATGCGGTAAGGGACGAAGATCACCGGGCGACCGTGGCCGCGTGCAATCTGGTCTTGATACAGTGCGGCGCGGATGATGCTGGTAGTGCCGTTGTGAAGGAACTTCTGCCAACGCTTACTGACGACGAATTCCGGCACGACCACCATGGTCGGGAGCTTGGCCTCGTTGGCCGTATCACGTTCGTGGAGATAGTCAATCAGCGGGCCGCTGACGTCGCGGAACGGCGACTCGATGATGTCGAGCGGGATGCTGTCTAACTTCCAATCTGACCAGCGCTTCCGCAGGGCGTCAATCTGGTCTGGCTCAATGGCAATCGCCAACGCCCGCACATTGTCAGAGATTTGCAGGGCATAGTCCAGCGCTTGGATGGAGCTGCGGTTTAGGCTGTTCATCATCACGACCATCGGGACGTGGTTTCGATCCTTCAGGCGGGCGGTGCGCGGTCCGGTTGGGACGAGGCCGTCGAGAGTCAGTGACTTGGCAACCTCGTTGTAGTGGTTGTGGATGACCAGCATCACACCGACCACCGCCGGGATGGCGACAATGACCATCCACGCACCCTCGGTGAACTTGGTCACCATCAGCACGATGCCGACGGCGAGGGTGCAAAGCGCGCCGAAGGCGTTCATGCCCAGCTTGAAGCGCCACAGGTTGGTCGGGACGAAGCCCTCACTCTTGCGCTCCTTGAGCCAGTGAATGACCATACCGCTTTGTGAGAGCGTGAAGCCGATGAACACGCCGACGGCATACAGCGGCAGCAGGTTATGTTCGCGGGCGTCGAACAGCGCGATCATCACGCAGGCGACCACTGCCAACAAGATGATGCCGTTGGAGTAGACCAGCCGGTCGCCAAAGTTGGTGAGCTGGCGCGGTAGGTAGCGGTCACGCGCAATCAGCGAGGCGAGGCGCGGGAAGTCGGCGTAGGCAGTGTTGGCCGCCAGTGACAGAATGAACAGCGTCGCAAACTGAAGGTAGTAGAACAGCGGCGTGTTCTGACCAAACACCTCGGCGTTAATCTGCGACAGCACGGTCGGGCCGCCGTGGTTGCTGACCTCGATGGGGTAATGGTTGGCGAGGAAGGTGATGCCGATAAACATCGTCCCCAGCATCGCCACCATGATAATCAGGGTTTGGCCGGCGTTGTCGCTTTCGGGCTTCTTGAAAGCGGGGATGCCGTTGCTGATAGCCTCAATGCCGGTCAGCGCCGTACACCCAGCGCTGAAGGCGCGCAGAACGATGAACAACGTCAAGCTCTCGTTGGCTTGGATGATGCCATCGGTGATGACCTGACCCTCCAGCGGCTCAGGGACATTGCCGGTCGCCAAGCGGATGAGACCCCAGACAATCATCGTCATGATGCCGACGACGAAGGCGTAGGTCGGGATGCTGAAGAACGTCCCCGATTCCTTCACGCCGCGCAGGTTCATCACCGTGATAAACGCGACGATGATGATGGCTATTGGGACGCGGTTGGGCGCTAGCTCTGGGAAGGCCGACGTCAGCGCGGCGACACCTGCTGAAACCGACACCGCTACAGTCAGGATGTAGTCGATGAGCAGGGAGGCAGCGGCCACCAGCCCCGGCCCAGTGCCGAGGTTGTCCTTACTGACGATGTATGCGCCGCCGCCGTTGGGGTAGGCGTGGACGGTCTGGTAGTACGAGAAGGCGACCACCAGCATCAGCGCGACGATGCCCAGCGCAATGGGCCAGCTAATAGCGAGCGCGCCCGTGCCAACCGCGACTAAGACCAGCAAAATGGCCTCGGTCGCATACGAGGTGGATGAGAGTGCGTCGGAACTGAAGACGGCAAGCGCCTTAAATTTGCTCAGGCGCTGATGGCTGGCCTCATTGGTAGCCAGAGGCTCACCAATCAAGGTGCGACGGATACTGAAGTTACCCATGTCTGTGGTTTTCCTGTGTAGGGGGATAGTGCGCGTCCGGGCGGTTTGGTTTGACACGCGAAAACTGGAAAGCCTTTTGGCTGTGGGGTCAGGGTTTGGAGGGGGAGATTTTGATGAGTTTTTGATGCCACTCCTCGACTATATACCCGTCCTGATTTGTTGACAAGGCCGACATAATTGGGTTCTTAGGCGGAAATATAGAACATAAGACACCCAATTATGGGGGCATCCACGCATCAAGAAAATGTTAAAAATGCACAGCGCCCACCGAAGGGTCAAACCCCGGTGGGCGCTGTATTGGGGTTATAAAGGGGTTTGGGTGGTGGTTTTAGGCGGTCTGGCGGGCGGCGAGGGCTTGGCGCTTGGACTCTTGGAGCTGGGCGTGGTGGTCGTACTCATGTGCCAGTCCCATCAGATACGCGCCCTTGTAGTCCAGTTCACCGAAAATTTCGATGAAGCGCTCGCTTCGCTCCCAACGGGTGTCGGTGTGCGGCTGGTCGGGGAAGCTGTCGAGGGCGGCGTTGCGCATTCGCTTGGATTCGAGCAGGCGTTGGCGGCACTCTTCAACGGTCTGCGCGGCGGTCTGCCAGTCGGGTTCGTAGCGCAGGCGCGGCTCCTTGGGGAAGTTGACCCCACGGGCGAGGACGGCGGCGGTTGAGGTGTACTCCTCAGTACTGGCCGTCACGTGCAAAATGAGGTGGCCGACGCTCCAGCCGATGTTTTGCAGTTCCGCCGGGGCGAAGGGGTCGTTGGCCTCTGGGTCGTGAGGGATGAAGGTGACATCGGCGTCGGTCAGGTCTGCGATGAGGTCGAGCATGAAGTCGATGCTGTGGTTGGCAGCCTCGCGCAGGTCGTCCAGCGTGAAGTCTTTTGACCACTCCATCAGCTTGGCGGTGCGCTTATTGACCGGCGTAAAGTCGATAGGCATGGGGGTATGGTCTCCTGTGTGGGTTTTAGGTCTGCGTTAGGGTTCAATGTAATCAGCATATCAAGCGCAGGTTAACGTTAGTAAAACTTGTGGTGAACCATGCGAGAAGCTACAATTCCAGACGCGCTAGGTTCCATTGAGCTTCCTTACCTAAATTAAGGGTTGGGAAGTAAGTTGGGACTTTGCAAGACTTTCTAGCCATTGAACCGCAGGCTGGCGGTTGCAAGCGAACGGGCAAGGCAAAGTTAAGGCGCAGTAAAGTTCAATTTTCAGGAGGTGGACCGTGGGTGTGTTAATGGAGGTGAAAAACCTCGTGACCCGCTTCCATACCCAAGAGGGGATTATTTACGCCGTCAACGACGTGAGCTACACGTTGCAAGAAGGCGAAACTCTGGGGGTGGTCGGCGAGTCGGGTAGCGGCAAGAGCGTTCACGCGCTCTCCATCATGGGGCTTATCCCCATGCCGCCGGGTAAGATTACCAATGGCGAGGTCTGGTTTCAGGGGCGCGACCTGCTGAAGCTAAACAAGGAAGAGATGCGTTTGGTGCGCGGGGCGGAGATCGCCATGATCTTCCAAGACCCGATGACCTCGCTCAACCCGGTCTTGACGGTCGGGACGCAGATTACCGAGGCGCTCAAGCTGCACCTCGGCATGAACAACACGCAGGCCGACAACCGCGCCGCCGAACTCATCGACATGGTGGGTATCCCGGACGCTCGCAAGCGCCTGAAGAACTATCCCCACCAGTTTTCAGGTGGTATGCGCCAGCGCATCATGATCGCGATGGCGTTGAGCTGCAATCCCAAACTGTTGATTGCTGACGAGCCGACCACCGCGCTGGACGTGACCATCCAAGCGCAGATCATCGAACTGGTCAAGCAGCTCCAAAAAGAGCTGAAGATGGCGATGATCTGGATCACCCATGACCTCGGCGTCGTGGCGGGCATGGCCGACACCATCCAAGTCATGTACGGTGGCCGCATCGTCGAGCGTGGGCCGATTAAGCCGGTCTTCCGCGACCCGCGCAACGCCTACACCCTCGGCCTGCTCAATTCGCTGCCGCGTTTGGATGCGGCGCAGAACCGCCAGCGCCTGACCCAGATTGAAGGGTCGCCGCCCGATATGCGCGTTGAGCCGGTGGGTGACTCTTTCGCCCCGCGTAACCCCTACCGTACCGAGCGCTGCTGGAGCGAGACCCCGCCGCTGCGCCAAGCCGAAGGTGGCGTAGAAGGCCACATGGTCGCCGCATGGTATGACCTGCGCGAGGCCCGTAAACAAGAGCAGCAGCAGATGGAAGGGAAGCGTTAACGATGTCAGTACCAGCCCCCGCGATGGACGCACGCAAAGTTTCGAGCGATGATGTCATCCTCAGCGTCCGCGGCCTCAAGAAGCACTTCCCCATCAATGCTGGTATCGTCTTCCAGCGCCAAGTCGGCGCAGTCCGTGCGGTCGATGATGTCTCGTTCGACGTGTACCGTGGTGAGACCCTCGGCCTCGTCGGCGAGTCGGGCTGCGGCAAAAGCACGACTGGGCGCACCATCCTCCAGCTTTACCGCCCGACCGCCGGGTCGGTGCAGTTCGAGGGCAAAGAACTCACCAGCATGAAGGGTGAGGAACTGCGTGCCATGCGCCGCGAGATGCAGATTATCTTCCAAGACCCGTTCGCCTCGCTCAACCCGCGTATGACGGTCGGCAACATCGTCAGCGAGCCGCTGCGCATCCACAACATCATGCGCGGCAAGGAACTGCGTGAGTTCGTCGAGAGCTTGTTGGAGAAGGTCGGCCTCAACCCCTTCTACATCAACCGCTACCCGCACGAGTTCAGCGGCGGCCAGCGCCAGCGTATCGGCATCGCCCGCGCCCTTGCGCTCAACCCCAAGTTCATCGTCTGCGACGAGCCGATTTCAGCGCTGGACGTGTCGATTCAGGCGCAGGTGGTCAACCTGCTGGAGGACCTGCAAGAGGAACTCGGCCTGACCTACCTGTTTATCGCCCACGACCTGTCGATGGTGCGCCACATCTGCGACCGCGTGGCCGTGATGTACCTCGGTAAAATTGTCGAGCTTGCGCCGACCGATGAACTGTACGACAACCCGCTGCACCCGTACACGCAGGCGCTGCTGTCCGCCGTCCCCGTCCCCGACCCGTCGGTGGAAGAGGCTCGCCAGCGTATTCTGATTGCGGGCGACCTGCCCAGCCCGGCCAACCCGCCCAAGGGTTGCAACTTCAACACCCGCTGCCCAGTGCGGATGGACGCCTGCTTCCGCGACCCCGACCCGGAGCTGATTGAGGTTTCGCCCGGCCACTGGGTGTCGTGCCTGCGCGTGCCGTAAGTGCGCTGACTTGACCTTCTAAAATCCCCTCACAACATTAAATGTGAGGGGATTTTTTGTCTTTATACGTGCGCGTCCAGCCATGTGGTCATATCGGCCAAGATGTCGCCCTGTTCCGGCTCATTATGGATTTCATGGAGCAGGCCGGGGTAGACCTTGATGGTCTTGTCGGCGGATGAGATGCCCCCGTAGAGCGTGTGGCTGCCCGGCAGCGGCGTGAGCGTGTCGTCCTCGCCGTGCAGCACGAGGGTCGGGATGCTGATGCGGCTCAGGTTGGCGCGGGCAGCGGGGAGGGCGCGCCCGAACAGCGCTGCAACGCCCAGTGTCGTCGGTTTGCGGACGTTCAGCGGGTCATTGTCGTAGTCGGCCTGCACCTTGGGGTCGCGGCTGAGTTTGGTGTTGTCGATGGGGCCGAGGGGCATATTGGGCAGCAGACGCGAGAGACCGAGGATGAGGGGGCGCGCAAAACCGGGGATGGCCGAATCGACCGCCAGCGGGGAGCCAGTCGAGATATAACCGTCGGCCAGTGCGGGGTACTTGCTCAGGGTGATGGTGCTGATGAGCGACCCCATGCTGTGCGCGTAGACGAACAGCTTCAGGCCGATGTGTGCCGCCCGCACCGACTCAATCCGACGCTTGAGGTCTTCGACCATCGCGTCGAAAGAGGTCATCCCAGCGCGAGGTTCACCGCCACTGCGCCCGTGATAGCGGTGGTCATGCCCAAAAACTGCGTAGCCATGCGCGTTAAAATGGCTGATGACGTGGGTATATCGTCCGGTGTGTTCACCGATGCCGTGGACGAGGTAGACCAGCGCTTTAGGCGGCGTCACGGTCATGGCCTCGAAGGTGTGCAGGGTTAGGCCGTCAGATGTGTTGGTCGTGCCGGTCGTGGGCATGATTTTTGTCCTAAATATTCTTGATAAAGGGGCTGGGCTGAGTGTATATCGGTGCGGGGGCGCGGCGCAAACGGTATAATGCACCACAGCGTTTACAAATTAGTTCACCAGATAGGCCGCCCATGACCTTTTTTCCGCCATCGCCCACCCCGTCACCACTGCCGCCGCCCGACGACCTACCGAGGGTCGCAGCGCGTATTGATTCGGTCTTGGTGGCACTGGGACTTAACCCAACGGAGGCGCGAGTCGGCGATTATACGTGGCAGTTCCAGCGCGGGACGGCGTTGGTCGAGATTAAGCTGGTGCAGGAGGATGGGGGGCAGGCCTTCTTCCAAATTAGCGCGCCGGTGATGCACCTGCCGCATGACAATCTGCTGCGGCTGTACCGCCGCTTGTTGGAACTGAACATGCAGTTGGTGGGTGTGGCCTTCGCCATTTACCATGATGTCGTCTACCTTGTGGATGAGCGCCCCGTCCCCGGCCTTGACGAGGACGAGGCACATGCCATGATTAACACGGTGGCTGGGTTTGCCGACCAGCTTGACGATGAATTGGTTGCAGAGTTTGGCGGGCGTCTGTTTGGGCAAGTCTAGGGAGGCTGTGATGGGGATGATTCGCCAACGGGCGGTGTTTGGGGTGTTGTTACTGGTGGGGGTTTTGGCGGCCTGTGCGCCGACCAATGACGCGCCCATCCCGACGCTGTTGGTGCTGCCCAGCGCAACGCCCGAACAGCCGACTGAGCCGCCGCTGCCGTCACCGACCGAGCCAGCTACCACCAGCATCGCCGCGCCGCCTCCGTTCGGTATATCGGCCACGCCCAGCGCTACCAGCGGTTTGACCCTGACGGTCACTGAGACGCCGTTCACTGAGCCGACCCCGACGGTCACAGCCAGCCTGACGATTACGCCAACGCCGACCAATACCCACACGCCAACCCCGCTGCCGACTGAAGTCGAGGGGCCGCTGCTGGAATTGGCGCGCCTCGCGCTGTCGGCCACGGTTGTGACGCCCAATTACGCGCTGCTGACCACGACGCCGACCGGCTTCGCGCCCGTCCCCTCGACGCTGTGTATTCCGCCAGCGGGTGGTTTTGGAACGGTTTATACCGCCAATCTCAACCTCAACACCATTTTGGGCTGTCCGGTGGGGGGGAACCTGAGCTACAGCGCGGTCATCCAGCGCTTTGAGCGCGGCTACATGCTCTATCTCGCCACCGTCCCGCCAGCCATCTATGTGGTCTATGACAGCGGGACGTGGGCGCAGTACGCCGACACCTTCGTCGAGGGCATCGACCCGGTTTCAGGCGGTGAGCAGGTTCCGCCCAACCTGTTCGAGCCGGTGCGCGGCTTCGGCAAGGTCTGGCGCACCAACCCCAACGTCCGCGCTGACCTCGGTTGGGCAACCACCACCGAGACCGGCACGACATCCACGGTGCTGACGTTCGAGCGCGGCCAGATGGTGGCTGTCCCGCTGTATGGGCAGGTCTTTTCGCTGGGGGCGTCGGGGCAGTCGCTGGTGGTGGCCGGGTCGCCCTAGCGTGTGGGTTTAGTCACCCTGCGTCGCCGTTGATTCATCCGTTTTGGGCTTGCGCGGGCTGCGCGGCTTGGGCGCGATGACCGACAGCACGTACTGGGCTTCGAGCAGGACAATCACATCGTCATCGCGGTTTTCCATCAGCGATTTAAGGTGGCTGACGACCTCATCGCGGTAGCGGGTGTAGCCGGGCGAGTCGCGCAGGGTGGTCAGGGCGCGCACGGCCTCGCGGCGGATGATGGACTGGTACTGGTTTTGGTGGCCGTTGTCTTCGTCATAATCGGGGTAGGTGTACTGCTGGAGCGACTCCAGAGACAGCCGCAGCGTCTCCATATCGTCACTGCGGATTTCCGCCGTCCAGCGCCGGATGTCGAGCAGCTTCTGCATGATGACCCACTGCTGTTGAAGGCCGTAAGTCTCGTTGAGCAGGTCTTCCAACCGGTTGCTCTGTTCGCTGATGATTTCTTGCAGGCGGCGTGATTCATCATCACGGGCTTTGTCGCGCTTTTCGGACTCTTCAAGCTCCTTCAGCGCCTGTTTGACCTGTGTTTG
>JALONW010000234.1 GCA_025454725.1 Anaerolineae bacterium | reverse complement strand
CAGTCTTGTATCAATAGCTAAATATCTTCATCTACATAAAACGCAGTATTTGAATAGGCCCAAGACCTAAGTCATCGCTATCATAAAAGATGTCTGAAATGGCCTGTCCTTCCACGTTGAATGCAAGGAAAATAACACTTTCAAAACCAACTTGATGCAGCATTCACACAAGTAACATCAAAAATAGCTTTGTAGCCGCCAGGTTTGATTTACATGCACCGTATGCACGGACTATCTAAATGACACTTTTGTGTACGTTTCGTTTGGTGTATGTATTTGAATTATTTTCCCGCAGGACATCAACGAGCAATGGCAGACAGTGTTCCTGATAACATCAGCGTTGTACGTATTCAGCACTGCATTCTACTTGCTGTGTGGCTCTGGTCAGATCCAATCGTGGGCGATGGAACAAACCTCTGAGAGCCCGGTGTCACCAATGACGCCGTCGTTAACGTCCCCGACCCGCGCATTGAAAAGCTGGTCTCGATGTACAACCCCAAGAAGACCGTCTACGCCACCATCAATTTTGCCGACATCGCGGGCATGGATAAGGGTATCAGCGAAGGTGGCCTGAAGGGGCAGTTCCGCAACGAACTCCAGCAGGTGGACGGCTTCGTACACGTCATCCGCGCCTTTGATGACCCCAGCGTCCCGCACCCCTACGAGACCATTGACCCGGCGCGTGACCTCGCCATCATCGACGGGGAATTCCTCCTCAGCGACCTGATTACGGTCGAGAATCGCTTGCAAAAGCTCCACGACGAACTGCGGGTGAAGGGCAAGAAATCCGAGTCGATTGTGCTGCCCCAAATCGAGCTGATGGAGCGCCTGAAGGGTGTCTTGGAAGACGAGCGCCCGCTTCGCACGGTCGAGTTGACCGACGACGAGGTGAAGTCGCTGCGCGGCTACGGCTTCATGACTCTCAAGCCAGTGATTGTCGTGTTCAACTGCGGCGAAGGCCAACATGTTGCCCCCGAACTGCTCAAGGACAGCCAAAATGTCTTGACGGTCGAATTGATGGGCAAGCTGGAAGCCGAAATTTCGCAGCTCGACGCCGAAGGCGCAGAGATGTTCATGAGCGAATACAACATCACCGAGCGCAGCGCCGACCGCGTGATTCGCCTGAGCTACCAATTGATGGACATCCATGCCTTCTTCACGGTTGGGCCGGACGAGGTGCGGGCGTGGTCGGTGCGGGTGGGCGCGCCTGCCCCCGAAGCGGCGGGCGCAATCCACAGCGACCTGCAAAAGGGCTTCATCCGCGCTGAGGTGTTCAGCTACGACGACCTCATCACGGTCGGCAGCGAAGCCGGACTTAAGGCGGCGGGTAAGTTCCGTCTAGAGGGTAAAGAGTACATCGTCAAGGACGGCGACATCCTTAACATCCGCTTCTCCCCAGCCAAGTAGGGCAGTTGGCATATGCGCTTTGGCTTCTTGTCCGGCCTGTTTTACCCCGAACCGGGGGGGCCGTCCACGTTTCTCCACCACTTTCTGCCAGAGGTGCGGCAGGCGGGGCATGATGCTCACCTGCTGGCCTTTGGCGAGACGCGCTCAGAGGATGCCAAGTTGGGCTACCGCGTGACGCGCATCTCACGTAGGCTGGGGCGCATCCGCCGTAACTGGGTTTACCTGACCACAGCGCGCAAAATTGCGGCGGAGTCCGATGCGCTGTTCGTGGTCGGCTATGCGCTGCTGTTCTTGCCGTTCCTGCGCCGCCCCGCCCGCCGCGTGGTTGCCAAAGTGGTCGGGGATTGGTCGTGGGAGATGGCCGACCGACGCGGGCTGACCACGCTGGACAAGAACGCCTTCCAGACCGGCACGAAACATCCGCTGGTGTGGGTGCTGCGCGCCTACTATTTATGGTCGGTGCGCCACGCCGATTTGGTCATCACGCCCAGCGCCGATATGCGGCGGATTGTGATGGGGTGGGGAGTCGCGCCGGAGCGCGTGCGCGTGGTCTATAACGCCATTCCTGCGCCGCAGCTCCCGACCACTGACCGCGCCGAACTGCGCCAGATGCTCGGCTTGCCAACTGACCAACCGCTGATTGTCAGCGTGGCGCGCCTGACCCCGGTCAAGGGCGTGCATGTGATGTTACAGGGGCTGCCAGATGTGCCGGGCGCGCATTTCGTGGTGGTGGGCGACGGCCCCCAGCAGGCCGAACTCGAAGCCGCTGCGCCCGCTGGCCGCGTCACGTTCGTCGGGGCGCAGCCGCATGAGCGCGTGTTGATGTACCTACGCGCCGCCGATGTGTACGTGCTGTCCAGCTTCACCGAGGGATTGTCCCATACGCTGCTCGAATCGATTGCGGTCGGTGCGCCCGCCGTTGCCAGCGCAGTCGGCGGCAACCCCGAGGTCATCACCGACGGGGTGGAGGGGCTGCTCGTCCCGCCCGGCGACCCGGCGGCGCTGGCCGCTGCAATCCGTCGCATATTGGATGACTCGGCACTCGCCCGCCAGATGGAGGCCGCTGGGTTGGCGCGCAGCCAATCTTTCCGCTGGGAGACCGAGGTCGCTGAGACGTTGGCCGCCCTCGCTGGGGATGATGTTGCAGCAGGTGGGCAAGCCCCTACAGATAACCCACATCATCCATAAACCACTCGAAGCCGAGCGACTCGGCGAGGCGGCGGCTGTGATTGGACGCATAACGGTGGTTGTAGAAGACCATCTTGCCCTGCGCCCGGACGCGTTGCGCCCATGCCTGCACCGCCATGCGTGCATAACCCTTTTTGCGGTGTTCGGGGTCAGTCAGCACCCAGACCTCGGCGGCCTCGTCGTTCTCTCGCCCAGACATGGCCGTGCAGACCTTCGTGCCGTCTACCCACACTTCGCAGACATTGTTCGGCTGGCGCACCACACCGGGCAGGTCATCGACGCCGCCTTGCGCAGGGTAGATGTAGCTACGTGAGTCGCGGACAACTTCACAGGGGGCATCTTGGCTGAGGGCTTCGCGCACCAGCGCCCGGTTATGGAATAAGACATGGGTCGGCAGGGTTAATAATCGTTCGACAACACTTTCTGACAGGTCGGCGCGGAAGAACACATAGAACCCGCCGCTGTGGCGGGCGATATAGACGCGGTACGGCTCGTAGGGGGTGGCGCACGGCAGGCGTATTAAACGCCCATCCGCGTCGAGGCCAATGCACTTGAGGCGGAGCTGCGCGAGTACGAGGTCATAGCTGGATTGGGCGGCATTCATCACGGCGGACGAGACCTCTAACGGTGGGTACATAGGGCGTTGGTCACTTTTTTGTTTGTATTTTGTATCATCTTTAGATGATACACCAAATCCAGCGCCGAATGGTAAACCATGCGCCAAAAACAGTACCTTCCCGGTTGTATGGAAACTGTTAGCGCTGTGGCAGTGCCTCAAGCGCCCGGTTTCGTCCCGCAGATGAGGATATAAACGTGGTCAAAGGTGGCGGCAGGGGAGCCGGGCGCGTCGGGGCGCACCCAAGCACGCGCCGCCTCCGGCGCTTGTGCCAGCAGGATGTGCAGGCGCTCGATGACCTCCGGCGAACAGTCCTGCCGCTCCGCCCAGACCTGTAGGGTGGTGCGGTGGCGTGCCTCCTCGATGTGTTCGACCGTCATCCCAACGTCGAGGTACATTCCGCGCCATTCCAGTGCGCTGTAGACTCGCACATGCGACGGGTCGCGCAGACGCTCGAACGAGTCGAGGTAGCGGGCAGCGCGCTCGTCCTCTGGCGTCATCTGGTCCTGCATCACGAGGCGTCCGCCCGGTCTGAGGACGCGGTTGGCCTCCATCACGAACTTAAATGGGTCGGGGAAGTGGTGCTGGGCAATGCGGCAGGCGACAATATCGAACGACTCATCGGGGAAGGGCAGATGTTCGGCATCGCAGGCGAGGTATTCGACCGCCGCTGCGCCTTTGGTCGTCAGGTGGGTGCGGGCGGCCTCCAACATCCCCAACGCAAGGTCGGTGGCGACCACGCGCCCACTATGGTGGGCGAACGTCAGCGCGGTATGGCCGCCGCCCGTGGCGACATCCAGCACGCGGTCGGTGGGCTGCGGCTTTGCCAGCTCAACCAAGCGCTGGAGTTCTGGCGCTGCGCCCAACTGACCGGCGCTCACGTAGCGCTCGGCAAAGCGGTTAAAGCGCTGGGTGGTCAGGGTCTTGGTTTCTTCATCGGTCATGAGGCGTATCCTTTTTGGGAGACATGCGGCTAAAACGTAGGAAACGACGAACTTCATCTGCGCCCATCTCGCGTCCGGGGACCAGCGCGAGGTAACCGTCTGCCCAGACCGGCGTGGGTCGTTCGGGCATTCTGCTGGTGACGGCGTGTTCGGTGAGGGCGCGGAACTGGGCGGCGACCTCACCGGGCTGAGTGCCGACCGGGACATCGCAGTAGATATAGATGTATTCAGCATGGACGTTCAGGTTATGGATGCGCCAGCCGTCGCCTTTGAGGTGGGCATCCATGGCGGTGACGATGGCTTGGGCGGCCTCGGCGGTCAGGGGTTGGTCGGGCGCGCTCAACATCCAGACCAGCGTCATCGGCTGGCCGGGGGCGGGTTCTGGTTCTGGGTCGGGGACGTTCGCCAGCGCCTTGACCAGCGACTCGCTTTGGCGGCGGATGTCGCCCAGCGGCACGTCGCCGAGGAAGGCCATCGTCAGCGTATAGCCATCGCCGGTGCGCCGGGCAATCAACATATAGTCTTGCCCAGTCGAGGGCAGGGTTACGAATCGGATGCGGCTGCCGTTCCCGGTCGGCTCCCAGTCATCGTGGAGCAGCGCGCGTAGTTCCTCGACCTCGGCGGCGGGCATCTCGCCTGCGGTGGCGACGATGGCCGAGTCACGGGTGAGGATGAAGGCGGCGGCGGTCGATTCGGTGGCCGCTTGTGTCAGGAACAGGGCGCGGCGGGCGGCGTCTTGTTCGGGCGTGAGCGCCACCAGTGTCTTGGTCTGGGTGAGGACAGTCGGGGTAGGCGGCTCACGGTCGGCTTTGGGCGGTTTGCGCCGTCCGAGTTGGCGGGGTGGGGTGACCGGGGCAGGCGGTGGCGCGGGAGTAGGCTGCTTGTCAGAATCAAGGTCAGAGTCATCTTCATCGAAGGGGGCGGCCTGCGCGCCCTGTAAAATTTGTTGCGCGAGCGACGAAGGGGTGTCCTCGCCCGGTGGCACAGACGCGACCGACCCAGACTCATCCGGGGCGGCCACCTCGACCACCGGCGCAGGCGGCGTATCGACTGGGAACAGGTCGCGCACCGTCCCGCCTTCAGCGACCATGGGTACGGGCGGTTCTTCCTCAGCCAGACGACGGAACGCTTCCGGCGGGCTGGGGTGAGTCGGGAGCAGGGTGCGGTCGGGCTGGGTAGGGTCGTTATCGCGTGGGGCGGCAGGAATCCTCACCGGCGCGCTGGGGGCGTCCCCCACCTGTGCCACCGTCAGGCGTCGGATGACCGGCAGCAGGTCGCGTCCGCGCATGTCGGCAGAGACCCCGGCCTGTGCCCCGGCGCGCACGGCGTCGGGGTCGCTTGCGCCGACCAAGATGACCGGCAGGTCGGGACGGCGCTGGCGCAGTGCGGCCATCACCTCGACCACGCGCGTCCCACGCAGTTCGACATCGACGATGGCGAGGTCGGGCGTGCCGTCGTCCTGCATATAGCTCAGGGCGTTTTCAGCAGAGGTGAACGGGCGCACGTCGTATACCCCCAACGGCTTGAGCAGCCGTTGGACGCCGAGGGCTTTGTCAAGCCGGGCGTGGATGACCAGTACGCGGGTCAGGCCGGTGGGCATGGGGTCAATCCTCGGTGAAAAATGGGCGCGCCGTGGTGTTTCTTATCTCCCCATTGTAACGCGGTTTTCGCCCAACAACCCAATCTAGGTGGCAGCATGCTACAATTTAGCGAGAAGCTCTATCATATTCACCAATCACAAGGGGTTCAGCGTATGTCGCATATCATTGTCCTCGGCGCGGGCCTCAGCGGCCTGATGGCCGCCCACCGCCTGACCGCCAGCGGCCACACCGTCACCGTCCTCGACAAGGGGCGCAGCGTCGGCGGGCGGTTGGCGACCCGGCGCGTCGGCGGCGGCCATGCCGACCACGGCGCGCAGTTCTTCACCGTTCGCGAGCCAATATTTGACGCCCGCGTCCAGCGCTGGCTGGACGATGATGTCGCTTATGAGTGGTCACGCGGTTGGAGCGATGGCACAGCCCCCGCCAAA
Organism: Anaerolineae bacterium; assembly: GCA_025454725.1. Taxonomy (GTDB): domain Bacteria; phylum Chloroflexota; class Anaerolineae; order Aggregatilineales; family Phototrophicaceae; genus Flexicrinis. The sequence continues at coordinate 297 of JALONW010000234.1, read as the reverse complement.
ACCGACGGTTTCCCGCGCTATGCGGTCAAGGGCGGGCTCAACGCGCTGGGGACCTACCTTCAGCGTACCTTACCGGCTGAAAGCGCAAGCGTGCGCGTCAATGTCAAGGCGACCGCCATCCAACCCGACGGCGCGGGCTGGCGCATCACCGATGAAGCGGGCGCCACCTTCATCGGCGACGGCCTGATTTTGACCGCACCTGTTCCGCAGTCGCTGGCGCTGCTGGATGCCGGTCAGACAAAGCTGACGCCGGGCGACCGTGCTGAGCTGGAAGCCGTGCGCTATGACCCGTGCTTG
>JALONW010000233.1 GCA_025454725.1 Anaerolineae bacterium | reverse complement strand
TCACCACAACGACGGGCCGCTGCTATTTTTCCCATTTGACTGGCAGACCCGTTTCGCCAGCCCAGTCAGCTATTGGGACCGGGATTACGGCGCGGCATGGTTCGCGCCATTGGAGATGGTGCTGAACGTCGTCTTGTTCGTCTGGTTGGCGGTAGGGATGTGGCGGGGACGGCGGATGCGCGCCGTCTAATTTTTTAGCGTTTTTGTAGCGTAAGGGTAAGAGTTATGTCGGGAGTTCGGGCGTGGGTGGCGGCCAACCGCCGGACAGTCATCGCGGTGGGGGTATGGGCGGGGGTGTTGGCCGCCGTGTGGGTAGTTGCACAGCTCAACGGTGTGACCTTTGGCTCGCTGATGGATAATCTGGTCACGCTGCTGCGTGGGACAACCACCGGCGTCATCGTCTATTTGGTCGTATTCACGCTGCGCCCCATCACACTGGTCCCGTCGTGGACGTTCAGCGTGGCAGGCGGCGCGCTGTGGGGGATGTGGCCGGGTTACGTCTATGTAATGGTCGGCGCGATTTTGTCTGGCGCAATCCCATACCACGTTGGGCGCATCTTCAAAGGTCAGCCGCCGAGCAACCCCGCCGCGACGGGTGTTTTCCAGCGCATCATGCGGCGGGCGCACGCTGACCCATTCCAAGCCGTTTTGCTCACTCGTCTGCTGCAACTGCCCTATGATTTCGTCAATATCGCACTGGGCGGTATGGGCATCCCGGCGGGGCCGTATTATGCGGCCACCGTGGTCGGCAACCTGATTGGGTCGCTGCCGTATGTGCTGCTGGGCGCGTCGCTGGAAGGCAGCAGCCTCGCGGAGGGGCGCTTTGAGGTCGATTTGGGGGTGGTGCTGCTGTCGGTGGGTGCGATGGGCTTCAGCCTGCTGCTGTCGTGGTGGCTGCGGCGCGCCCAATCGCGTCAGCGCCGCGAAAAAGAGGAAACACAGCCGCATGATTGACACGCACCTGCGCCGAATGAAAGAGGTGGTTATGCGCCCGGCGGCGAGGGCGGTCGGGCGGTACGTTTCACCGCTGACGATTACGCTGGCGGCGGGTGTAGTCGGGCTGGGCTGTGCGATGGCTGGGGCGGCGGGTGCGCTGGGGTTTGGCTTGGGACTGTGGTGGCTCAATCGTATACTCGACGGCCTCGACGGGGCGGTCGCCCGTCACTATCAGCGCCAATCGGACCTCGGCGGCTATACCGATTTAATGGTCGATTTTGTGGTGTATGCCGCCGTCCCGGTCGGGTTGGCGGTCTGGGCGGCTGATTCGGGGGTGTGGCTGGCACTGGCGGTGATGCTGGCGTCGTTCTACGTCAACGCCGCCTCATATCTGTTCCTCAGCGCGGTCTTAGAGCGCCGGAACCACGGCGCGGCGGCACGCGGCGAACTGACCACCGTCACCATGCCCGGCGGTTTGGTCGAAGGCGCGGAGACGGTGGTCTTTTACAGCCTGTTTTTCATCCTGCCTGCACATTTTGCGCCGCTGTTCTGGCTGATGGCCGCGCTGGTCGGCGTGACCATCGTCCAGCGGGTGGTTTGGGCAGTCAACCACCTATGACGGCTTATTGATGCGGTAAATCACGTCCAACAGTGTGTCGGCCTCGCGGTGGATGTCGTTTAACGCGCCCGCCGCTGAGTCGGTGGGGTCGGCGCAGTTGGTGAATGGGGCGGCGGTCATGCGGATTCGCGCCAGCCCGCGCCGCAGCACCTCAATGGTCTCGCGCTGGCGGTCAATGGTGGCCTTTTGGCTGTTGTTCTGCGCGGTCAGCAGCCCTTTTTCGACGATGACGGCCAGTTGATTGCTGATGTTCTGGTACAGCGAGACGTGGGCGTCGCTGTAGGTGTTGGGTTCACTGCTGGAAAAGAACATGAAGCCAATCGGCTTTCCGTTGGCGACCAGCGGGCAGGTGATGGATGACCGGATGCCCTCGGACAGCGCCAGCTTGGTCGAATAGGACTCCGGCTTCTCGCGTAGGTACTGCTGTAAGTCGTTGATGATGCGCGGGTGGCCGGTGTCAAGGATGGCCTGTAGGCTGCTCCCCGGCAGACGGGCCGAATAGCCCTTGCGGATACGCATCCGCGGGTTGGCACTGCGCGCCCAGATGGCGGTGACAGTCTGGGTGGCGTCGTCGATGATGCTGACGCCCATGCGGTCATAGGGGATGAAATCGTGGAAATCGACGTAGATACGGTCGAGGATTTCATCGAGCAGGAAGCCGTCGTTGATGTCGGTCGTAATCTGGCTGAGGCGCTGCCACTCTGCGCCGCTGACCTCCAGCGCCAGCGCCAGCGCCTTGAGATTATCGCTCAGGCGGGCGAGGTCATCACGCGGCGCGGCGGGCAGGTCGTCAAGGTCAAACTGGCCGTGGCGCAGCTTTTCCGCCGCAGCAATGTAGGCAGCGAGGCCGCCCTCGGTGGTATTCGTCTGCTGTCCCATGGCCGTCTGTCCTCTCCCTAAACCCCTACTGCCCGCCGTGGGAATGATTTGGGTTCAACGGCGGGCTTCTATCGGTAGTTCCAGTCTAGCGCCAGTGTGCGACTGGGGGAGGGGATAACTGTCACCTGTGCGGTATGACGTTCGTCGGGATTTGGGGCTGGACGACCCGCCGGTCTGTGCCTATTGCCCCTGACCGAGCGAGTAGGCGGGCTTGCCGTCGAAGTTATACAGGTTCTCGGTTTTGATGACCTCAAAACCGGCGTTGACCACTTGGTTAAGCAGCGCAATCAGGTCTTGGCCGGTCAGCGGGCGACCCGTGTCGCCCATGAAGCGGCAGCGCCAGTGGTCGGTGCAGAAGGTCTCTGGGAAGCCGTGCGGCCACACAACCACGCCACGGTTGGTAATCATTGACAGGGTGAGCGCCGAACCGACGACGGCCTTTTGGAGCTGTTCCCCTAACAAGGCGGCTTGGCGCGGCTCAAAGTCGATAAATACGTCTACGCCGACCAGCTCACGCGGGGCGGACGGGCGGGGAACGTAGGGGGCGGTGGTAAACGGCTTCACATCGGTGCTGTAGCTGACCGGTGCGAGGGTCTGCGGCTCCTGTCCCAGCCGGGCGATGACCGCCTCGGCGAAATCACACGTCCCGACGCGCTGGGTGCTGACACCCTCGCGGTACAGGTCGGCGGTGTGGATGCCATCCTCAATCGTCCGCAGCCAAGCGTTGTGGATGCGCGTAGCGACCTCCGGCTGGCCGATATGCACCAGCATCATCACGCCTGCCATGATGAGGCCTGATGGGTTGGCCTTGTCCTGCCCAGCGATGTCCGGCGCAGTGCCGTGGATGGCCTCGAACATCGCCACATGCTCGCCAAGGTTGGCGCTGCCCGCTATGCCGACTGAGCCGGTCATCTCGGCCACAATGTCGCTGAGGATGTCGCCGTACAGGTTCGGTGTCACAATTACATCGAAGCGGGCGGGTTGGGTCGCCACCCGCGCCATGCCGATGTCCACAATCCAGTGGTCTTGTTCGATGTCGGGATATTCTTGGCCGATTTCATCGAAGACCTTGTGGAACAGACCATCGGTCATCTTCATGATGTTGTCTTTGCTGAAGCACGACACCTTCTTGCGGCCATTGGCGCGGGCATACTCGAACGCGGCGCGCACGATGCGCTCACAGCCGGGGCGCGAAATCAGCTTGAGGCACTGGTACACCTCGTCGGATTGACGGTGTTCGATGCCCGCGTAGAGGTCTTCCTCGTTCTCGCGGATAATCACGATGTCGAGGTCGGGGTGGTGGGTGTGGACAAACGGCATGTAGGCACGGCATGGGCGGATGTTGGCGTACAGCCCCAGCGTCTTGCGGACGGTGACGTTTAGGCTTTTGAAGCCGCCGCCCTGTGGGGTGGTGATGGGCGCTTTGAAGAAGACCTTCGTCCGGCGCAGTGAGTCCCACGCGCCCGGCTCGATTCCGGCGCTGTGACCGCGCAGGTAAACGGCCTCCCCAATTTCGATGACCTCTGGCGCAATCTGCGCGCCTGCGGCGGTCAAGACGTGCAGCGCCGCGTTCATAATCTCTGGCCCAATGCCATCGCCGTAAGCGACCGTGATGGGTGTCTTCATGCCGATATATCCCCCTTGTGATGTGTCAGTGTGCGGTTGGTGCAGTTCAGGCGGCGCGGGTGAAATTCTCGCCCGCGCCGCCGGGTTGCCTAGTCAAAGATGTCGAAGATTTCGCCGAGGAAACCACCCTTACGCTTCTTCTGCGTTTGGTCTCGGTTGTCACGGTAATCGCGGTCGTCCTCGCGGCGCAGCGGGCGGCGGTCGAAATCGTCGAAATCGTGGTCCGAGTCATCGTAGATGGGCGCGGCGTCGCGTTTGGCCTTGGGCGCGTCGGTGTTGAGCGCGGCGCGGCCCGTCTGCTCGACGCGGGCGGCGCGCTCAATCAGCTTGTCCAGTTCGCCCCGGTCCAGCCAGATTCCCCGGCACTTCGGGCAGTAATCAATCTCGACCCCCTCGCGGGTGGTCATCATTAAAGCGGTTCCATCGACAGGGCAGTTCATGGGTTTACGGCTCCTTCGGTCGTTCGATTGATGTGAGGTATAGTTAACAAAATCCAGCGTTGTAGGGCAGGCGAAAAAAGAGGCCGACAAACATCCACCTGTGGGTACGCCACAGGTGAAACATGTTTGTCGGCCTACGTCGGCGGCTTATCCTTTGGTGGGATACTCCGCTCAGTCTGCCCGTTTGGGTGGATATGATATGAAATATAAAGGATGTGTTGAGGCTTGGCAAGATGGGACAGAAAGGTTCTTAGCACCTTCACATCTAGGTTAGCTGTCCAGTGAACCCTCGACCGTGATGACCACCACCCGCTCGCCCGTGCGCGTACTCATATCGGTGTGCAGACTGACCATTTTCGCCCCGGTGATGGACGAGACCATCTCGGCGATGATGTCGCGGGCCGACTCGAACAGGCGGCGGCGAGTCTCTTTCACTAGCGTGCTGCCTTCCGGCGTTTCGCACAGCTTGATTTCGGCGCGGGTGAGGATGCCGCGCAGCCGCACGACCACCATATCGAGGACGAACACCGTCCGCACGTCTTCTGGCCCGCGCCCCAGATAATCTTTCTCAAGCTGAATCATGGCGCGAGTGAATTCGGCTTCGCGCTCGCCACGGGTGCGCGGTCTGGCATCGCTCATGTCGGAATCCTCACCAGTGGGTCGAGTTCAGCGCGTGTGGGCATCGACGATGACGCGCCCAACCGCTGCACGCTAATCGAGGCGGCGGTGTTGGCGAACGCGACCGCTTCGCCCATGGTCTGTCCCTCGTGCAGCGCGACCGCCAGCGCCCCACAGAAGCAGTCACCTGCGCCGGTGGTGTCTACGGCCTTGACCGCCCGCCCCGGCACGACGAAAAACACGCCCTCATGCAGGCAAGCCGCGCCTTTCGCCCCCAGTGTCACGATGATGGTCTGGTCACGGCGGGCTTGCAGCCGCCGGGCGATGCCCTGCACCTCCGAGGCGGCTTTCGGCGGCTGTTCGACCCCCGCAAACAGCGCCAGCTCAGTCTCGTTGATGACCAGCACATCGACCAGTGCTAACAGGCCGTCGATGAACGGGACAGCGGGCGCGGGGTTGAGCAGAGTGCGCGCCTCGGCCTGTTTCGCCCGCTGGAAGAATGCCTTAATCGTCGGCTGGGGGATTTCAAACACTGAAGCCGCGATGTCGCCCGCCGCCAGCGGCAGGCCCGCAATGTCGGGTTCAGACACGAGGGCGTTGCTGCCGGGGATGACCACGATGCTGTTTTCCGAGCCGCCATCCACGGTGATGATGGCCGTGCCGGTCGGGGCGTCGACGGTGGTGCTGACGGCGCTCAGGTCGAGGTTTTCACTCTCCAAAAAAGCGCGGAGCTGCTGACCGAAAGCGTCGTCACCCAGCTTGCCCGCCAGAGTGACGTGGCCGCCCAGCCGCGCCGCTGCGACCGCTTGGTTTGCGCCCTTGCCGCCGGGGATAAAATGTAATTCACTCCCGAAAACGGTTTCACCGGGTCGCGGGAGGGTGGGGGTGCGGGTGACGACATCCATGTTGATGCTCCCCGCCACAAAAATACGAGTCATGTTTTTAAGTCCTAAGTGACGTGTGATGGAGATACAAACGCAGAAAAGTAGTTAGTTCTTGCCGGCAGACTAAAACTCAACGCATATTGCACAAAACAGAGGTTAAAACAACAACTCGACGGGCCAAATTTTCGAAATTTTACGCCGTGTTACAAAACTTAGACAACGCAGTATTGTGAACGACATGCAAGCTGCTCGCTAGCAACGCGTTTCGTTGGACTGCCAGCGCCGCCCGTTGCCAGACAATCGCGCAGGCATCCAGGGATTCCCTTTACTGATATGGGTGGCCAGGTCTTCAATCGTGCCCTGAGCCCACTGCCACGCGCCGGGGTAGCTCAGCTTTTGTGGGTCGGTTTTCTGGCTGTTCTTGCTGTTTTTTAAATTTAAAAATTGGCTTGCCATGACTTACGTGATGCTGGGTTTGGGTTA
>JALONW010000012.1 GCA_025454725.1 Anaerolineae bacterium | reverse complement strand
ATTTCAGCCGGATTGGCCTGCCGCCGACGGTCAAAAATTGGCTGAAATAAAGAACCATCGAGATGAGTCTTGAATGATGAGTGATGAGGTGGGCGCAGAGTGATGCGCCCTCTACTTGTTTTAAGGGGGTGAATGATGCCAGACAGCGACCCGAAGCGGGCGAAGTGGGATGAGACGGTGGTGCAGCCGACGCTGAAAAAGTCGCCGGAACGGAAGGCGGAATTTGTCACGTCGTCGGGTATCCCGCTAGCGCGGGCATACACGTCAGCCGACGGTGGGCCCGGTGATGACCTGCCGGGCGAATACCCGTTTACGCGGGGCGTGCAGCCGACCATGTACCGGTCGCGCTTCTGGACGATGCGCCAATATGCCGGTTTCGGCACGGCGGAGGAGAGCAACGCCCGCTACCGCTTCTTGCTCTCGCAGGGGCAGATGGGGCTGTCAGTGGCGTTTGACCTGCCGACCCAGATTGGCTATGACGCTGACGACCCGATGGCGCGGGGCGAGGTGGGTAAGGTCGGGGTGTCGATTAGCAGTGTGCAGGACATGGCGCAGTTGTTCGACCAGATTCCGCTGGATGAGGTCTCGACCAGCATGACCATCAACGCACCGGCGACCGTGCTGCTGGCGATGTATATCGCGGTTGGGCGACGCAACGGCATCCCGGCGGCCAAGCTGCGCGGGACGGTGCAAAACGATATTTTAAAAGAATATATCGCGCGCGGGACGTACATTTATCCGCCCAGTGCGTCTATGCGGCTGATTACCGACTTGTTCCGTTACTGCGAGACCGATGTGCCGCAGTGGAACACCATCAGCATCAGCGGCTACCACATTCGTGAGGCGGGGAGTACCGCGGTGCAAGAGGTGGCTTTTACGCTGGCGAATGGCATCGCGTATGTTCAGGCGGCGCTGGCCGCTGGGTTAGACGTGGACGCCTTTGCGGGTCAGCTTTCATTTTTCTTCAACGCGCACAACCAATTTTTGGAGGAGGTCGCCAAATTCCGGGCGGCACGGCGGATGTGGGCGCGGATTATGCGCGAAAGATTCGGGGCGAAAAACCCCCGCTCGTGGATGATGCGCTTCCACACTCAGACGGGCGGCAGCACGCTCACGGCACAGCAGCCCGAAAACAACATCGTGCGGGTGGCGATTCAGGCGCTGGCGGCGGTGATGGGTGGGACTCAGTCACTGCACACCAACAGCATGGACGAGGCACTGGCGCTGCCGACCGAGAAGGCCGTCCAGATTGCGCTGCGGACACAGCAGGTGATCGCGCATGAGAGCGGCGTGGCTGATACGATTGACCCGCTGGCGGGTAGCTATGTGATTGAATCGCTGACCGACGAAATCGAGCGTCAGGCGCTGGCGTATCTTCAGCGCATTGACGATTTTGGCGGGGCGCTGGCGGCCATCGAATCGGGCTACATCAACGGCGAAATTGAGTCGGCGGCCTATGCCTATCAAAAGGCGGTTGAGTCGGGTGAGCAGGTAGTGGTCGGGGTCAATCAGTTTGGCGTAGGCAGTGAACCGATGCCTGACCTGCTGCGGGTTGACCCAGCGATTGAAGAACGACAGAGGGCGAAATTGGCGGCGCTGCGCGCTGCACGCGACAATGAGAAGGTGAGTGCGCTGCGTGGTCAATTGGAGTCGGCGGCGCGGGATAGCAATAACCTAATGCCGATTATCGTCGAGTGTGTGGACAACGACATGACGTTGGGCGAGGTGTGTAACACGCTGCGCGGTGTGTTTGGGGAGTACCGCCCGGTCTTTTGAGGGATAAGTTTAGGGTGATGCGTGATGACTGGGGTTTTGTACATTACGCATCATTGGAGAGGATTTGGAGAAATTGGGCGCAGCGCGCTAATTGTTAAAGAGGCAACGTTTCATACAAAAGCCCTTCTCTGTTTCAAAGAGAAGGGCTTTTGTGGGGCAAAAATCATTTAATCGTTGGTGCTGTGCGGGCTGTACGACTTGATGATTGGCTCGGCAATGTTGGCGGGGACGCGCTCGTAGCGTGAAAAGCTCATATCATAGATGCCGCGTCCGCCCGTGATGGAGCGCAGGTCGTTCCCGTAGCGCATCATCTCGGACAGCGGGACTTCCGCGCTGACCGTGCTTTTGCCGCCGCCGCTGGTATCCATGCCCTGCACGCGCCCACGCCGAGTGTTCAGGTCGCTCATGATGTCGCCCATCATCGCCTCTGGGACAGTGATTTTCACATCCATAATCGGCTCCAACAAGACGGGGTTGGCGGCCTTGAAGGCCTCTTTGAACGCCTCGCGTCCGGCAATCTGGAAGGCGATGTCTTTCGAGTCCACCGGGTGCATTTTACCGTCGTAGGCGACGACACGCACATCAACGATCGGGTAGCCCGCGATGACACCGACCGGCAGCACTGCGGTGATGCCCTTGTTCGCCGAGTCAAGAAAGGTGTCTGTCACCGCGCCGCCGCTGACCTTCGTATCGTAGATATAGCCTCCACCTACGTTCGGCTCGACGAAGAGTGAGATTTCGCCGAACTGCCCTGCGCCGCCGGACTGCTTCTTGTGGCGGTACATCGCCTCGGCCTTCTTGGTGACTGTCTCTTTGTAGGGGATGCGCGGGACTTCGGTGCTGACGGCGACACCCAGTTTCTCGGCACGCGCCAGCGCCACCTGTACATGGATGTCGCCCATGCCTTCCAGCACAATCTGACTGGTGTCAGCGTCGTTGCGCCAGCGCAGCGTAGGGTCAGCGTGACACAGTGTCGTCAAAATCACGCCGATTTTAGCCGCGTCCTGCTGAGTCTTGGGCGTCAGCGCGACGCTGTACAGTGGCTCGGTAAAGTTGGGCTTCACAATCTGATAGCCCCGGTCGTGGTCGGCCAGCGTATCGCCGGTGAAACTGTGTTGCAGCTTGGGGATGACCCCGATGTCCCCGGCGTGCATGACCGGCATGGGAATCTGTTCTTTGCCGCGCAGGGTCATCATGCCCATAAAGCGTTCGTCGATGTTGCGCGTGTTATTCCAGTTGCGGCTGTCGTTGGTAATCTTGCCCGAAAACAGACGGACAAACGACAGCGTGCCGACGAAACGGTCGTTCACCGTCTTAAAAATATACGCCGATAAGTTCTTGTCGTCGGTCTGTGGGCCGGGGTGATATTCGATTTCGTCGCTGCCTTCACGGCGGACGCCGTAGCGCCGGATTTCCGGCGACGAGGTGTAGGCAATTAGCGCCTCAAGTACCGGATACGTCCCGATATTTTTGGTCGCTGAGGTGACGAACACAGGGACGGTATTTAGGGCGTGGTCGCGGGCGGCCTTCCGCATCCCATCGCGGATTTCGTCATTGGTCAGCGCGCCACCTCCGAAATATTTTTCCATATACCCGTCATCGGCCTCAGCAGCGGCCTCGACTAGCTCGGCGCGGGCTGCCTCGGCGTCGTCTCGCATCGAGTCGGGGAGGTCGCTGCGGTCTTTACCAGCCTCATAGTAGGCCTTCATGGTCAAAATGTTCACGATGCCCTTAAAGTCGGCCTGTTCACCGATGGGCAGCATGACGGGGATAAACTTATGGTCGCTGAAGGTATTTTTTAGTCCCTGAAGCGCGTCTGAAAAACTGGCATTTTCGCGGTCAACCTTGTTGATGACGACAATAATGGGTTGTAAGAACTGTTTGGCATATTCCCAAACCAATTCCGTCCCGACCTCAACACCAGCAACTGCATCGATGACCACGATGACCGAGTCGGCCACGCGGATGGCGTTGCGGATTTCACCTTGAAAATCGGTGAAACCGGGCGCGTCTAGGACGTTGATTTTGTGGTCTTCAAATTCGATGGGGACGAGCGAGGTGGAGAGGGAGATTTGTCGGTCTTTTTCTTCATCTTCAAAGTCCGAGACGGTGGTGCCGTCTTCGACCCGACCTAGGCGCGAGGTTGCGCCGCTGTTGTAGAGCAGGGCTTCCACCAAAGATGTCTTCCCACATCCTTGGTGGCCGACTAAAGCGACGTTGCGGATTTGGCCTGTACTATACTCTTTCATGGTAAGGACTCCTTTAACCGTTCTTGCTGCGGTCTCGCAGTCCCCCCGTATTTTAAGTCTGTGTTAACGGGTTGTCAAACAAGGGTGCGCCGTCTGATGGTAAGGGATGTCATGTGGTTTGGGGATGAAAAGCATGACTTTTCCATCAAGCGCGCTAAAATGGGCGGATGTTTGACGGACAGGGGGTAATTTATGCCAGAGCCGGAAAGTCGTTGGGAGCGCTGGGGCTTAATCGGCGCATTTGTGATGGCCTGCCTGATTACGGTGGCAGGCATTGCGGCCATTTTCGCCAATCAGCCCCAGCCCGTCACCTTTACCATCAACCCGCCGCCTCCTACCGTCACCCCCGGCCCGACCGCTACCCCCGCGCCCGTTGTGGTCTATATTACTGGCGCGGTGCAGCAGCCCAACCAGCTTCTGACCATGCCGCCGGGCAGCCGCGTCGCCGATGTCATTGAGGCCGTCGGTGGCTTCACCGACGCAGCAGACATGGCGCGCATCAACATCGCCGGGTTTGTACAGGACGGCCAGCAGATTCACGTCCCCGCCGTCGATGAAGTGTTCGAGGTCGTCGAGGAGAGCATGGGCGTTAGCTTGATTGACGTGAACAGCGCCGAAATCGACGAACTTACCCAACTTCCCGGTGTCGGCCCCGCGTTAGCCGAACGTATTATCGCTTATCGGCAGGCCAACGGACGCTTCACCTCGCTGGAAGACCTCGATGCGGTCAGCGGCATCGGTGAGGCCATGCTGGGCGAGCTGGAAGGCCGCGTGATCTTTGGCCCTTAACAACAGGAAAATATTCAACCGATGAAGACCGAAAAACCGCGTGACGAGTTCATGGAACGGGTGCAGGCGCACGAACGCGACTGGGGCAATGAACTTTACCCAGACCGGCCCAGCTTGGTCGATATCCTCAGCGCGTCAGTGGTGACGTTCTGGCAGCCAACTGACCCCAAAGTCAAGAACCCGTATATCGTGCTGTACAATGACCTGCGCGAGGTCGAAAAATGGTTCATCCAGACCATGATGCGGGCGCACGTCTCGTCACCCGACCGGCGTTTAATTGGCATCTACGAAAACCGGCGCAAGGTGCGGATTAAGTCGGTGCGTGTAGAGTTTGACAGCGACAGCAACGCTTAAAGTGTGTACTGACAACCAATTGATGTTCACAAAACGCGCTGTAAACAAAAATCACCCAGCCGATAGAGGCTGGGTGAGGGAAGTGACCCCGGTGGGATTCGAACCCACAACCAATTGATTAAAAGTTTTCTTCGTTTACTAAAAGCGCGCCCGGCTGGTTGGCTGGGCGCGCTTTTCTTTTGGCTAGATCACATCTTTAAGCGGCGTAAACTCATCCAACTTCAGGCCTAGGTCATTGTGAAGGAACTGACCATAGTTGTTGATGGTGGTTGTGATTGAGCTGTGGCCCATGAGCTGGCTCGCAGTGGCTGGGTCGCCACCTCCAAGCATGTATCGCTGGCCGAAACCGTGCCTAAAGGCATGTGGATTGAACCGACCTTCAACGCCGCCGCGAATTGCAATCCGCTTTAGGGTGTTGTAGAGGCCACCATAGGTCAAGCGTCCAACGGGTTTGCCCTGACCCACCAGCGCCAAAAACAGCGCGTGGCTTTTGTGTGGTGGTCGGCATTCAATCCACTTGAGCAGAAAAGGCATAGCATCAGCCGACACTGGAACGCGACGGATGTTCACCTGTCCATGCTTGCGCTTGTCACTCACCAGCATATAGCGCTTCTCTAGGTTGACATCCTTCAGATCGATGCTCAACAGCGCAGATGCTCGCAGAGCCGTGTCAATCAGGAGGACGATTAGAGCCACATCCCTTATCCGATATATCGCTGGCGAAACAGGATCACCGACCGACGCAGCCGCAAGCATCAGTTTCACATCATCCTCGGTGATTGCATTGGCTGGATTGCCTTTCGACATGGGCGGATATTTGATTCCCGCAGCGGGATTCTGGATTTTATACTCCGTGGCTGACCATTTCCAGAACCTAAGAATGGCCCGCTTGTGAGATTTGATTGACTCTTCCGACAGGTTGCGATCTTCAAGCGATACGATCCAGCGCCGCAGGTCCGACGCGGTAATCTCTCCAAGCTGCCGACCATCGAATTCGGCGGCCATGTTTTTAAGCATGGCCCGATACCATTTCACAGTTGGTTTGGCGATACCGTCCGCCCGCGCCGCTAGTATGAACTCTTCCAGCGCCTCTTTAACGGTCATGCGCCCGACTCCCGGATTGCCGCTGCCAGCGCCCGCGCCATAGGAATGGGCACGCCGTTACCCAACAAGCGAGTTTTACCCTCAACTGTGAACGGTGATTCACCAAAAAAGTCTTCTGGTAAACCTTGCAACCTGAGATATTCACTCAAGGGTCTACGTTTCGCTGATTTTGGAAGATTTTTCTTGAGTCCACCCTTCTTACCATTCATCCTGATGTTTGCCTCACTGGAACCTGATGCAGTCACCGCAGCGGAATAGCAGGGATTGAATAGGATGCTGTAATCAATGCACTTCCTCAGGTCTACAACGCGGTCAATGTGACCGAAACAGAACCGACGTAACCGGTTTTGTTCCTCGCCCAGCCAGCGATTGTTTAGCAGGAAGTCAAAGACATGATAACCATCGACCGCAGGCACGGGCGCAGCTTCAACGTTTTCCATCAGGAACCAGCGAGGCCGCGCCTCAAACACTACACGCTCAAACTCTGGTATCAGGTCCTCGGCCAGCTCGTGGCCGTTCGCCCGGACAATGTTTGACATTCGGCTATATCTTTGGCACGGGGGGCCACCAATTACAGCGTCGAATCGTCCGGGCGGAGGATGAAACTTTTTGATGTCGCGTCCAAACTGAATATCACCAGCGGATACGACACAATAGCCCTCATCCTCAAAACCGAGGTCAAACAGCCCAGCGCCCGTGAATGTGCTTAGAACTAGGTCGCTCATCCGCCCACCGCCTGACGTTTGCGCTCACGATATGCCTTCTGGCGTTCGGCGTTGGATGAGTAGTGGCGCGGTCGGCCAACCGATTTCTCAGTGACAATGGGGGTCTGCTCGTGCTTGAGAATCCAAGCAAAACGAAAACCATCGTTAAAGTCTGACATTTGAACGTAAGCCCGACCAACCGACTCATACCACACGCGGCGCTTCTCTCCCTCCCACAGCAGATATTTGATTGGCTTCTCTGAGCTACTCAAACACACATGACATATCTCAGCCGCGTTTGGGGTGCATTGATAGGCCACCCCGCACAACAGACAGATTCTCTTTACAAAAGACAGAGGGGGCAGGTCCTGTTTTCTGTTGCTGTCTTTAATGCGACAGTCACCACTGCAATATGACACTTGCCAATCACCCGGTTCTGGCTTGAAAACCTTCCCGCACTTCGCACAAGCACGGGGCTGAACCTTCAAAACGATCTTGAAATCATCCTTGCCCCAGTGGAGTGTGATCTGATTTTGACCATCACTCACATGGAACTCGTAAGCGGATTCACGGACAATTTCGTAACGCTTGTCCTGATAGACAACGTATCTCATGCCGCACCCTCCAAGGCGGGCGCGCCCAACCACAACGCGCCCCCACGTTTCACCAGATAACCCGACTCGACCGCCCAAGCCGTGGCGCGGCGGGCGAGGTCCTGAAACATCTCAGGAGATACGCCGAACACCACCAACCACTGATATTCCAGCGCGCCCGGCGCTGGGAAAGGCCACACGCGCTTACAGCTCCAAGCGCCCGGCGCCGCTGCTACACGCTGGAACTCATCTTCAGACAGCCAAGTCCACCCGCCTTCAGAGTGATAGCTGATATAGATTTCCATCATGCAATTTCCCTCGTTGCGTAAAGATTTTGGCGCGGTTTTTGCTTCTGAAAGTAGCTGTTTCGACAGCTTACATCACAGAATTTTCGGCGGCGCGTCGCGTCGTATGGCAGGGGCGCGCCGCAGTTGAGGCAGCTCACGACTCGGACAGGACGGCGGGCTGATAGCTGTGTTTGCCGTTCGTGCTGGGCGCTGGGGACGGGCTGTAATCCGTCCCGAGCGTAGGGTTTGCGGGTGCGGCCTTAGCAGCGGCGCGGTCAGCCAACTTCTGGGCCTTCGCCGCCTCATGCCGGGCGCGCACCTCGGCACGGATAACAGCAGCGGCGGCGCTGTGCTTGGCGCGTTCAGCGTTCAAAATGGCGGTGTCACTGGCGGGGCGTTCGGTCAGCAGACGCACGCCGATTTCGTGGCTGGCCGCTTGGAGAAACAGCACACCAGCGAATGAGAGGCCCACGCCCATCAACAATTCAACGATGATGATGGGTAGATAGAGCTGCTGACCATCACGGACATACTCACCAGAGAGAACCACGTCCAGCGCTGGGCCGATCAGGTCATAGCACGCCAGAAACAGCGTGGTGATGGTGATGATGGTTTTCGCTGACTTGAGAACCGGGTTATAGGACCAGCCGACCGACTCGGTGGTGGCGTCGCCTGTAATCCAGTCGGTGAACGCCTGCCAGCGGCTTTTAAGCGTGCGGCGGACGATGGTCTTTTGGGCTGCGCCGCGCTCAGTCCGGAGGACGTAAATCGGCACAATGAAGTTTGCCAGCACGACGGCCAGCGCGATCATCTGGGCAGACTCGTCGGACTGACCGAGGGCCACGCTGCCGTGCATCACACGCTGGTATTCCAGCACAGCGAACGCCACAGCAATCACCAGCGCGCCGACCGACTGGCTGACCTCGGCCACCAGCAGCGTGATGATCCGGCTGGCGTTGCCGATAAAGTTCAGGACATCGCGGGTTAGGTCGGTTTGGATCAGGCCGCGTTTTTTGAGCGCGTCAACGGTCGGCTCATCTCCGATTCGGGCGTTGACCTCGGCCTCGGCCTCGGCTTGCATCGCTGCCAACTCAGCAGCGGTCAGGATGATGTTTGGATTGTCACTCATGATCGTGTGTCTCTCTGGGCGCGCCGCGCCCGGTTAGGATTGGTATTCGATGTCGAAACGGTCAGCGATGTGGTTATCAATCAGGATGATTTGTTGCTGATTGAAGGGATTGGGGATGCAAAGGTCATACAACACATCCTCAATCGGGATAGTGACCATCTGGGCGCGTTCAAGCTGATATTCAAGATCAGTCACACGCTCAGACTGATCTTTATACTCATCAAGCTCCAGCTCGAGGTCACGAATTTCGTCTTTCATCTCGCGGAACTTATCTGCAATCAGTTCCAGCTTCTCTTCATAGGTCCAGATAGATGGGTCATCCTCATCACAGACCAGCTCAAACAGCTCTTTAATCGTCATCGTCGCCTCAATCCGCAGCGCCCGCGTCGGATTGCGCCGCCGCCGCTGCTGCTTTTCTCTGTTGGACTCTGTATCTCATTTCGAGTTGAAGGCGCAGCGCGCCACCAGCGTTTTTGAGGCGGCTGGCGCCGCCGTTTTTCATTTTTTCGACTTCGTTTGCAGCGTTTTCAACGCTGATTCTGCCGAAGGTCAGAAGGTATTGTCTGGCGACGGTCAGATGTGTTCCGTATTTGCCAGCGAGGTCTTTTGCGAACATTTCATCTTGGCTGTTTGTGAGTTCCTCGCGGCACAAATCAATGTGTACGTATGGCACACGGAACTCATTGTGACCTTCTCTGGTTGGGTATCTGGTTGAGGTATCTGGTTTTGATCTTGCTGGTTTTGATTCTGGTTTTGATTCTGGTTTGTGTTCCCCCCGGAACACTTCTCCCTTAATCGGGAACGAATTTTTCCACTGTTCCAGAGCCACTGATATGCGCTCTGGCTTAACGTGGATAACCGTCGGGGAGATGATCCAATCAACCTGAACCTTTTGGCGGGGGAGGGCTGTACGCACCTCTCGCAACCATCCCAGATGGTCCGCTGACAAGACACAAAGTCCTTCCACCGCATTAGCCCAGCGCAGGTGGGACTTAATGCGTATGGTTTTGATCTTGAGGGGGAAACACATTCCCCATCCATCGCAGTGGTACAGGATGGTGTCCAGCACCGCTATGGCGTACCTGGCAACCGCACCATCCGAAACGGTCTCCCAGATAAAATCATTCACGCCCCGGTACTTGGGTATGAACGAGTCGAATGCGGTGTACTCATCCGGGTTGAAATCGGGGGGAATTTGGGTCAGCATGACCAAACCCCCAGAGATTGCCAGAGAAGCCCATTAGAGGGGGCGTGTGGGGCGCTTTTGTGCGCTACAATGGATTGACTCATGTTTCTCTCCGTGCCGGGCCGTTTCGCAGACGGCCCGGTGTGCATTAGGGTAGGGGACTGGTCAGAACTTGCGGGCGCTAATCTTCTCAGGGGCAGCGCCCGCCTTCATTTCATCGACCGCGCCAGCGAGGGCAGCGCGCGCATCCAACAGGGCAGCATAAGCCAACCGCAGGTAACGCCGATTGCCATACGCGCCCGGTTGTGACCGGCTAATCCTGTAAAAGCGTCTCTCGGCGCGCTGCACAGCCTTGCGAAGCGACATGATTTCATAGCTCGCCCTATTCATGAGACACCAGCCTCAGCAGCAGCGCGGCGCTGGGCTTCAAGCCACTGGCGCGCCTTCTCGGTGAGGTCATAGCGGTAGCCGAATGTCTCTTCCACCAGAAAAACGGGAGGCGGATTAGGCGTCTCATCTCGGATGGTCTCTAACACCAGCCCACCGCGCATGATGGTGGCGGTACGCTCAAGCTCAGGGTGGTTTTGGCGCATCGATGAGAACTGCTCATCAATCATTGACCGCGCCGACTCGATGGTTTCAGCTGGCCGCGCTTCAACGGTTTCTTTGCGGAATGCCTTAGGCTCAGGAATGACAACGATGTACTGATTCGGGTTGACCATCGACCAGTAAACGGCGCGCATGGTTGCGGAATGCATGTGTGTGTTGCTCATCTCATCTTCTCTCTAGTCGGCGCTGTTACGAAATTCGATGTAAACGCGGCCTGAGCCGTCCACATCACGGACGTTCGGATAAGGGCGGCTGGCCTGCGAAAACTGGAACTTATCGCCCAGCCGGGCCACCACAATCCGGGCGACATCTTCGAGCTGATCCATGTGGCAGTGGACGCGGATTCGGATCAGGTCTTTTGGCATTGCCCGCATGGGGTCAAGCTGGGCGCGCTGCACCCATTCCGACCCATCCCAATAGGCGTAGGCCTCGAGCTGCTCATAGAGCTGGTCGGCGGTCTTGTGCGACTCGGTGATTCCGTGCGTCTGGCGGGCGACACACGCCGCCTTATATTTCTTGGTCTGCTTAATCATCGGCGGCCAGCTTCTTGATTAAGGCGAGGGTCATCAGACAATCGCCCAGAGCACTGTGGGCGCGCACGTCGATCTCGATACCCTGCTGATAGATTGCGGCGGTGAGCTTCTGCCAGCGATAAGACTGATGCCATTCGTTCCACTCGCCCCAGAGTTCAGCGTAAAACTCCATAGCGCAATGCCAGCGGGCGAGGGTCTTCCATTCGGTTTTGGGCAGGCCGCACGCCTCAGCGCTGGTGTGAAACATCCGACGGTCAAAAGTTGCGTTATAGACGATGATGTCTTGACCGGTCAGCAGCTCAATCAGCTTGGGCATGAGCGCGGGGAAAGTCGGCGCATCGGCTACCATCGCGTCGGTGATACCGTGAATCCGGCTGGCGTCGGCGGGGATGGTGCGAACCGGGCGCACCAGCGTATCAAGCAGCGTTTGGCCGCTGGAGTCAATCACGGCAATCTGCACAATTTCGGCGTCTTGACCGATGCCCGTCGTCTCTGTGTCCAGCACAACATATCCGCCGCGTATCACTAGGTCTAGGAAACTCATCTCATTCACCTCTCTGGCGCTTCAAAGAGCGCGTGTACCAACACATCAGGACAAAGAACCCCCACAGCGGGATGGTCATCAACACAATTCCGATGATGTCTATCACGCCACCTCACCGAAAAGGCGCGGCAACCGCCAGCGCTGCTCGGGCGGGGTAGTGGCCCGCATCAGATCATCATTGACCGGAACAAACCGATAGTGGACACCCTCTTCCAGCGCGATATGAGCGTGGCGCATCCCGCCCATGAGCACCCGGTCGTAAACGTGCTGGGGGTTGATGATGTCCAGCCCGACCGTGAAACCGTCCCACACGCCCCAGATGCACATCT
Organism: Anaerolineae bacterium; assembly: GCA_025454725.1. Classification (GTDB taxonomy): domain Bacteria; phylum Chloroflexota; class Anaerolineae; order Aggregatilineales; family Phototrophicaceae; genus Flexicrinis. Next base: position 15,185 of record JALONW010000012.1, on the reverse strand, counting down.
CCCGTGCGGTGGCGCGGGCGCGGTCAATCTCGCCCTGATTCAGGACATGCAGCGGATTGTCGTTAAAGGCATGGATGAGCGCGGTGTTCATCGGGGCGAGGATGTTCGGGGTGCGATCTTCGATCACAGCAGCACGCGCTACCTGAGCAGCGGCCACCTGACGGACGTAATCCCACATCTCGTTTTCGGCGGGGTCGGCCTCACCGTCGGGCGCGTCATCATCGACCGGCGAACCGGCGGGGACGCCCTCGCCACCCGTGCCATTATCGATCCACACGGTTTCGCCGCCTTGTGCCTTTAGGTCGGGATATTGACCAACGAACGTCACCGTATAGTCAACCTCATCCAAAGAACGGTCCCGTTCGTAAACGGACTGCACCTCGCGCAGACTTCCAGCCATGTGCATATAGGCGTGTTTGACTTGAAACTCGTTCTTGAACAGCCACGCAACGGTGGCGTGTTTCAAGCCAGCGGTCGGCACGCTGGCCGCGCCCGGCGCGTCATCATTGACCGGCGAATCGGTCGGGATAGGGGCGGGGGCGGTTGACTCCAGCCACAGCACATCATCAGGCTTGCAGAGGTTGGAATAGACACCCATCAACAGATGATTGGGCTGATAGCTCACGTCAATGGTGTTGTGACGGGGACGCCAATCCGAAACATGAACAATCCGGTTCAGAACGCCTTCAACCTCGATATAGGCATAGGGCTTGTTGGCGTTGGCGGGGGAGGTAATCGTGTTATGCCAATCGCGGATGTTCTCGGCCAGCTCACGGGCCAGCACAGGGTGGATGGTCGTGCCACGCGGCCCCATGCGGAAAGTCGTGTCGGGGATAACGTTGCCGTCTGGACCGATCTTGGGTCCACAGTGGTACGCGGTGGGGATGGTCTCGTCAATGTCGAACAGCTCGACAATATCACTCATCCCAGCGCGCCAACTGTGCAACTCATAATCCTGAGGGATAACGACACAGCTTGTCTGGTCAGCCTCAAACCAGAAGGGGCGCAGGCAATGGCGCAGCTGAACACCGTGGATAAAGGCGCGGGGGAACTTGCCAGACTCGTTGAGGCCGTGCCACCACGCATCCGGGTTCTGACACAACCACTGGACCGTTACTTCTCTCATTTGTCACCTCGCTTGTTGAGCTTCTGATTGAGGTCATAGAACCACACCACGACCCGGACGAACCAACCGGGCTGGCTGATGAACAGGTACAGGTAAAACAGGATCACCGCGATCAGACACAGCAGCGGAAGCATGACCTCGGCAAACCGTTCCATCTAAGCCACCTCGTAGCGTAGGACGGGACGAATCCCGTTGCGGATAAAAGCCTGCGACACAGCGCTCTGAGTGACGCGCAACGCCAGCGCCACATCCTTCTGTGTCCCGTGACGCTGGACCAGTTCCAAGAGAAATTCCTTCTCGGACTTTCCAGCTTGATGTGCCATCCTTGCAATCTTGGTTAGCTTACGCATCGTTACTCCTTTCGAGGATAAATTGTCCGTATCGGGATACTTTTCACACAAAAAAATATCCCGATACGGATAGAGTATCCGTTAAAGGAATTTATGTCAATAGCGTATTGCTATAAGATATATCCATATAGGGAGTGTGGCAACATGAACGGTCAGAGACTGAAAGAACTACGCCAAAAGCATAACCACACCCAAGGTTCTCTGGCTGATCTTATGAACACAAACGCAAGGCAAATATGGCGCTGGGAGTCAGGCGAGAACACGCCTGACAGTGACAGTCTCGCAATGCTTGCGAAGGTGTTAGAGGTGTCAGCCGACTATCTATTGGGTTTAACAGATGAGCCTAGCCGTAGTGCTGGTTTGTCCGATGATGAAATTCAGGTCATCCGGGCAATGCGGCGCGGGGACGGCATGGAAGCGATTCGGGTGATAGCGGCTGGGGCTAAGGTCAGGGGGTAGGCGAGGGCATGGAACGCTATTGGTCTCTGGCGGTGTTGGGCGTCGTGCTGAGGATTATCAGCATCGGGTTGTTTGTGCTGTGGATCATCTTTGTGTTTGTGCAGATTGTAAACGCGGCCCAGCCGCTGCCACAAACTCGCAGCACGCCCAACCTGCCGCCCATCACGGGCGATCCAAACCTAGACCGTTCGCTGCTGTCAACCGCCTATGCTTTAACTTACGTTGTCATCTTTCTCGCCTATGTCGGCTGGCCGCTGCTGGCACTCATCTTCTACGCCGCGGCCCAGTGGATCGACCTTCACATTGAATTCACGGTGAACAGCCGCGCCTTCGCCAGTCAACCGCGCATGAATATCCCAGCCCTGCGCGCTGCCCAAACCAAAGGCCGCTACTACGAATAGCAGCGGCCCAGCGCGGCCTAACTTTGTGCATCAAAAACGCGCCGTTTGGCGCGTTGGGTATTCCTGTAGCCTAATGGCGCTAGAAACGCCATTTTAGGCCGTTTTTGCGTTCGTTTTGATTCAGGCGGTCTCATCCTCAATCAGACCCAAAATTGCAGTGGCGTAGCCGATTGGAACCAGCACCATCGTGAGCGCCAAAACAGCGTGATCAATCGGATACCAACATATCCACATCAGACCGATCATCGAGGGCATGGACAGCATCAGGCGAATCAGCCACTTATCTCCCTGCCGCAGGTGGCGTTGAAAGCGCGCCCACTCGCCACCCCTAATCATAGTCCATAAAGAGAAAATCCCCATCACAAACAGAATTAAGGCTATGACCAGCGTTTGCGCCTGAACATCGCTCATTCGGTCGGGCGCGCCTTCAACGCGACATAGAACGCGGCGACAATGGTGGCCAGCACTAAGCCCCCGGTCAGCAGCAGCATCATAGCCATTGAAGCACTGATGACCACGGACGGCGGCAGGATAACCATCAATCCAAGTAAAATCAGATTAAACATCACAAACCCCCGTGCCATATAGCGCTGTATCTTGTCTTCAGAACGCCACGCCTTAATCATAAATTCTAGGGCGTCGCCATCCCGACCGTAACCGTAATCGGTCCAAGCTCGCATGATAAAAAAGGCGAGCGTATAGAAGCCCAGCGCCATCAGAAACGCGGGGATAATCTGGTCAGGTGGTATCTGCGGCCTTAGTGTCGGATCGAACACCCACGCCCCGACGGTCAGGAGCAGACCGATACCCAGATAGATCAGAGTTGACTTGTTACGCGCTTGCATGGTTATCTCCCTGCCGTTTGGCTTTACGTATCGTTCCTTCTACAGCCATATAAAGTGAAATCATCATTGTGACAAAGACCAACAATCCCAAGGTGAATGAACCCATCAACCAAATGCTTAGGGAACAAAACACCGCTGGGATTGTAAGCACAACATAGGTGGCCCGGATTTTCCTACGTAGTTTTTCGGGCGGTGGATTGCTCTGAATGAACAGGATCATATTCTGCTCAACCCGATCTCCCAGCTTGCCAGCCTCACGGAAAACGATCTCGAATAGATATACCACGAAACTTAACAGCCAGAACCCGGCGTAAACCGTAAAAGCCTCGTGCATGACCGCAATAGGATCGGTTTTGGTTGAAAGTGGCCGCCATGGATAGTCAGGGAACACATCTAGGGCAAGGGCATAACTGAGAGGGATAGCCACGCTGAAACACAGCGCCATAGGCACGGCGCGTTTAGCGGCCTGAAGAGCGATTCTAAATGTTTCACCCCAGATTGACTGTTCCATTTTGGTAGAAAAATCACGCTGGGACATTGTTAGCCCTCCAAGCCTTTTCGATTTTGCTAAAGTCCCAGACAAGGCCAACAGAGATAATCCCACAGTAAAGGACCCAAACCATACCAATCAACAACGCTGTGAGGGGGCCAGACGCTGCTCCTACAATTGCAAGCCCCGGCAGATAAAGCCAAGCCAAAATACGAAAGATATAGCATCGTTTTTCGACGTTTCTCCTAGATTTGAGATAGTCATATACAAATTTGTCTGAAATCACGGCATATTTGTGAATGACTTGACCAAACATGCCGTAGAAGTACACCAAAAACGATATCGCAGAGAAAAAGCCCCACAACATTACCAGATAGAAAATCATCGGATGTTCCGTCGGGCGATTAGAGGCGGAGGTATTTATAAGTTCAAATACCCGAGGCGCTCTTTCATAAATCGACATGTAACCGAACCACATACCGATATATACAGCGATGTTGACCACCAATCCCATAGCAAACGCTCTAAGCGTAGCAGTTTTTAGGATTGAGAAAAACTCTCCCCAAACCGACTGTGGATAGAGTTGTGAGTAACGCTGTAACAGCGGATCTTCCATCATTTTGAAAACCTCCTGATAACCTTTTCGAGCTGCTGACTTGACCGGGTGGACCGGCGCGGCTTGAACGCTTGTATAATGGCCTCTTGGTGGGGGTGTTTCGTAACGCCCAGCGCCCGCCTGATGAGCAGTTTCAGGCGCGCGCGCACGGGTGGGCGCGGGGGCGTGTATTCAAGCTGAGACACCAGCTCATCGACCGACGCGCCGCCCGCCTTTTTTAAGCGCAGCTCCACGCCCTTGGGTGAGCGCGCGCCGACTCGCTCCAACACGCGCACCTCGTCGATGGTCACGGTCTGGAACTGTTCCGCCAACCCACGCGGGGCTTTCGCGATTCGGTCCCGATTCCGCAGCCGCAGCAGATACCGAATAATCAGCCTAATCATTGCTTTGCACCTCTCTGATGAGCCTGATAATGAATTGAATCCCCACGAAAATCAGCAGCAGCAGCAGCATGATCTGAAACGCCGGCGTGAGGTCCCTAAACATGTTCCACATGCCCACGGCCTGCGGCGCATAATCCCAGATTTTGGGCGAGGGCAGTTCCAGCGGGATGGGCGTGGTGTTGGGCGGGATATAGGTGGGCGTGGGCGGCACGACCTGCGCCAGAAAATCCAGCAGCCTAAGCAGCATTGAACACCCCTCCAATCTTGCGGGCCAGCCTAAACACCTGCCGACCGGCGTAAAAGATAATCCACAAGTCAATCAGCAGCACCACGATGGGGATCAGGAACTCGCCCGGTGTGGCGTCGGCAAACACGGTGTTATCGGTGAAATACCAGACCGCGCACAGCTCCCAATCGGTCGGAGCGGTGATGCACCTCGGCAGGCCCGGAATCGGCAGGATGTCCGCTCCGGTCAGCCCCAGCAGCGTACCCACCAACACACCGATCATCTGGAACAGCCACGAAATGCCCAACCCGAGCAGCGCCACCACGATCTGGAACGCCTGCACAATCAGGATCACAATCCGGTTGACGGTCTCGACCAGCCACACGATGAAATCGAAGACCGGTCGGAAGAAATCGACAATCTCGCTAAAGATCCGACCGACATCGTTAATCAGGCGGACAAAGAAATCGCTGATCTGTTCAAACCACGGAAACCACGTCACAAACGTGTCATAAATCGACTGCCAGACAGCATCAAACGCGCCCCAGATGGTTTCAATGATGCCGTTGAACATCTGGTTCAGCAGATTGTTTAGAAAATCACTGATCGGATCCATTAGGGGAGAATGCTCCTGATTTTGGCAATCATCCATAGGACGATTTTGAGGATGAACACGATCACGTTAAGGCTGATGTGGATCAGGCCAAAGAAAATCACCACATAGAAGCTGTACAGCGCGTGTTCACCGATGGGGGCCAGCTTCTCTCCCAGCGCCTCTTGAACGATCACACCGGTGGTCACATAGCGCACATATCCAGCGAAGATATACAGGTTCTCGCCCGGCACAGGTAACAGCGAGGTGACATCGCTGGGCAGCTCGTTGACCTGAGCCTGCGCTGTGCTGAGTCCGCCTTCAACCTGCGGCCAGAACTGTTCCAGCGCGTCATAGGTCGGCAGGACGCCAAACGCATCATCTGGCTCGGCTGGGAGTGTCGCCAGCGGCATGGGGGGCAGCGTGCCAAAGTCGGGCGGCGCAATGGTCGGGTATCGCGTCGGGGTGCTGCTGACCGTCACAGGTGGCAGGCTGGGATCAGGGGTTACGGTCGGGAGCGCGGTGGCTGATGGTAGTGGCGTCAGGCTGGGCGGTCTCGGCGTGAATGTCGGGACCAGCGTGCGCGTGGCCGTGGCCGTGCGCGTGGGCGTGGTGGTGTTGGTCGGTGGGGGTGTGTTGGTCGGTGTCAGCGTCGGGATGAGCGTGCGCGTCGGGGTGGGGCTTACGAACGTCGGTAGGGGCGTGCGGCTGGCGGTCTGGGTGATGGTCGGGGTTACACTGGCGGTGGCGCTGGGAAAGGGCGTGTTCGTGTTGGTCACGGGCAGCGTGGGCGTCGGGGTAATGTCTATGCAGGTCGATCCGATAAAGTCACTGCCCACCCATTGATCTGAGGGTAAATTGCCAACGCCCCACACGCGCATTGCCGAAATGGTGATACTTCCACCCGGATCAGTGACCGGAAAATCGGTAGCCTCGCCGACAACCGCCAGAACACGCATCAATCGCGTGTTTACCGGCGTGCTTGAAGTGTAGACAATGGTTCCGGGAGAAACCGATCCGGGCGCAATCGTTAAAGCGTCAAACTCAGGGTAAGGATTATTGACAGATCGAAAAACCAAGCGAAAATCTGAGGCATTAGTGCCAGCGGTATATTCTTCTATATCAATTTCAACACGCACAATACTTAGGCCATTGAATTGGTCTGAGCCGTCTTCGAGGTTAATAAACCTATCCCATGTAAAGTTGTTGGGATTAAATTCGGTGTTTGAAACGCCGCTTACCTCTTGCTCGTAGTCCCCAAGATAACCCAGCGCTGGATTGGTAAAGTCCAAGTCCATACGCCAGCATTGGGCGAGCGTACCGGTCGGGGTCGGCGTGGGTGTTGGGCTTGCCGTAGCGGTCGGCGCTGGCAGGTTGAGATCGTTACAGTTGATCAGCGCCTCGAAGTAAGGGACGCCACCGGTCGGGATGATCGTAATCAGATCGACATAGACGATGATCTCTCGGACAATCAGCACACCGCCCGGGTCAATGAAATTGGTCGATTGACCGACCACCGCATCAATTTCAATCTGGTCCCAATCGCGCAGCGTGCCAGACCAGATGTAGCTGCCAGCGCCAGAGACCAGCGTATGCGTACCCACCACCGCGCCGTTGATGAGCAGCTCGAGCGGTTCAGCCCCAACGCCCGGCTGGGCATAATAGCGCACCTCGACCGCGCTAATTCGGCTGGGCGTCGGCACATCATCCAACGTGAAATCTCTGGACAGGTTTAAGGCGCGGCGGCGCGGGAATATCTGGGTGTTGGCCGATACAAACCCGGTGTACGTGAATCCTGCGGAATATGAGCCGTAGGTTGTGCCGCTGAATCCGCGCCGCCCGGCGCCAAAATCAAACTGGATCGCCGCGCACCCCGGCACGCCCGTCTGGGTGGCCTGTGGGGTGCTGCCGGGCGGCTGGGTTGGCAGGGGAATCGGGGTGCTGGTCGGTCCGGTCTCAAATCCGCCGCAGTTTGAAAAGCCAAAAGGATTCTCGCCGAAACCGTAGACCTCGACATAGTTCATCTGGACTGCGTAATCCGAGTAAAGGATGAACTCAATCGAATCGGTGGGGGTGTAGGTCCCGACCGGCTCAATCGTCACGCCGTTAATCGCGCCGAGGAACACGCTGGAAATGTTCGCTTGGCTGATCTCGTAGCCGTGAATGTTGGCATAGAATGAGCCAACAATGGGGTCTGACGGACTGCTGACCACGGGGACGGTATCAGTGGGGTGATCCAGCACGGGCGAGATGCTGACGGCCACCGCCGCAAAATTCACATCAAACGGGGTGACTGAGAACGGACGTAGGACGATCTGACCGGGAAAATCAACGTCCGCAACCGATACTAGACCACCTTGCGCGCTGTCCGTGGTGGGCGTGTGAAGGTACTGGTTTCCCGTGTCCTGAAAGTAAAAATCAGCGAACACCTGCTGGCCGAAATCGTAACGGTAGCACCAATCATAATCGCCATCGGCAGGGGCGCACGCGGCGGCCACCATTGCCACAATCAGGACCAGCGATAGGCGCATGTGGCTCATCGGCCACCTCGCAGTGCTTGGATGATTGCCCGCCCGATGAACATCAGAATCGCCACCGCCACCGGCACGACCACGAACAGCGCAAACAGCGGTACAAACACGCTGATCCAGCCGTTGGTTTGGCTAAACAGGCCATTGGTGTCGAGGGTCAGCGATACAGGCGTGGCCGTCCCGCTGGGCGCGCTGGTTGCCGAGGGCGTGGCTGTTGCGGATGGGGTGCATTCATTCGAGGGAAACGGGTTGCTACCGTTGCCGTAGAAGCGAACGCCCGTTATTCGAACATTGCTCAACGAACCATCACCATAGATAAAACCAGTGGTTCCAGCGCTGCCAGCCATAAAATACGCCGAACTTTCGCCACTAGGTATGTTTACAGACTGAAAAGATTGAGAAACGCCCCAGCCTTCTGCATCGTAGTTGTAGGTTGTTGGCGCTCCGGAATTCGTCACAAATGCCTGTATGTAAAGAGGCGTGAAACTGCTTCTTGTATAAGTTGCCTCAAACGTTGAAGTGACCGTATAACCACCAACTGAGTCAGTCAAGAAGCCAGTCCAGCCAGACGGTCGGCCACCGGCGAAACTGAACGTATAGCACCAATCGGTGGCTGGGACGCTGCCACAGCCAGACAGAAACACAGCGAGGATGACAAATAGGTTTAGGCGCTTGATGCTCATGGGGTGGTCTCGCTTGTGGCCTCAGGGGGTGCGGTCGGTTCTGGGGTGGCTTCCGGTGGTGTCGTGCTGGTCAGCGTTGCGGTTGCGGTCAGTCGGCAGTCCAGCGGCGCGCTAAAAACCAGAAAATCCGACGCGTACACGTTCAGCGTGTACAGCTCAGGCACACCCGCCCACATGGTCGCGTCTGCGAGGCCAGCGTTACCGATTCCCATTTCGACGGTCCAGACGCCAGCCGCGACACTGCCCGCTGGAACATCAATGAACCAATCCAGCGCGCCCGGCACACCGCCCACGTTCGCCACAATGAAGTTAGGCGAGGGACTGCACGAGCTGAACAGCAGATATAGGCTGGGCGCGCCCGTCGGGGTCAGCGTCGGGGTGCTGGTGGCCGTGTGAGTCGCGCTGGGCGTGTGGGTTGGGGTGCTGGTTAGGGTTGCCGTAGGCGTCCGGGTTACACGGGTCGGGCGCATGGTCGGCACGGTCAGCGTGGGGGGCTGATACACCGTGGGCTGGACCACGGGCGGCGCAATCGTCGCTGGCGGTTGGGGCGGGACAATCACACCGCCGCCGCCGCTGCTACCACCACCGACCGGCTGGCGCGTGGCCGCGCTGCTGGCAGGCGTTACGAAATCGGTCGGGGCTGGTGTGCGAGTCGGGCGCACCAGCGTAGGCGTTGCGCTGGGCGGAATGTCGTTACACCACACACGCGGCACATCGGGCGTGCTGGTGGGGGTGCGCGGCGGATTTTCTACCAGATAGACCGCTGTCCCGGTGGCGCTCCAAGCATCGGGCGAGGCGCTGGGTGTCGGGGTGATGGTCGGTGTCGGGGTCAGCCACCAGCAGTAATCCAGCGTAGCGGTTGCGGTGATGAACGCCACAGCCGTACCAGTGGCGCTCCAAGCATCGGGCGAGGCGGTCGGTGTCACAGTCGCCTCAAATTCAACGCTCACCAGCAGCGCGGGCGCAACGGTCGGGGTTACGGCTGGCGCGCTGGTGCTGCCCAACATCGCCACGCCAATCCACACCATCCCCACCATCAGCAGCACGCCCACGCCCAACAACACAAGAGAGCGCCCGCAGCCGCTGTTACCAGCACCGGGGCGCTCTATGGAGCTGTTCAGCTCTGGCATGTACCCATGGGGGAACTTGTGGATTGGCGCTTTAGCCATCATGACCTCGCTGGCGGGGGGTGATCAGTCCCCCGCCGCTGCTAACGTCCGCCGCCGCGAAACGCCTTCAGGATCTCGCGCCCGATGAAGGTGAGGATCGCCAGCGCGATACCGATGCCGAGGCCGATGCTCATGATCGGGATGAAGGTGGTGATCCAGTTGTTGGTACTGGTAAAGATTTGGTTGGTGTCGACGATAATGGGCACCGGCGTCTGGGCGAACGCCACAGCGCTCATCGACATGATGAACAGGGCGACGATGTACACCTTGAAGACGTTGCTCTTCAGGCGACTCTTGAGGTGAAGCAACATGCGGTTAATCTCCTGCGAGGAAGTCGAGAAGGGACCGGAAGACAAAGACCGCCAGCGCCATACCGATCACGCTGCCCGAAATTGTGCCGATCCATGGGACGAAAATTTGGTTGATGAGCTGCCCCAGCGCGTAGGAGTCCATCTACAGATAGCCCCTGATTGCATCAATGATGAGCTGGAACACCCAGACCACCAGCGCGGCGACGCACAGGGTTAGAAAAAGCTGGATTACGGGTAGGAATAGTGCAGCGAGAACCACCTCCATTTACCGACGCCTCAACAGGTCTCTCATCACGTAGTACAGAAAGATCCCCCAACCGCTGAACAGCATCCACGTCAGGAGGTTAGCGATGTGGACATCAGCCGCCGATGTGACGTAATCGAAGCGCATAAGCTGACCATCACCGCCTGTTTCGGGCGCAAGCGTGCTGAAAACGCTGGCAGCGTAGGGGGAAAGGGTTTCGGTCGGGATAGGCGTTGGGGTCTGAGCTGCTGAGGGAACAGCCAGAACCATTGCAACCACCATCAGGACAAGCCAACGCATACCCACCTCCTAACCATGAGGATACACTTCCGACGCGGGAATAAACTCCACATCATGGGTGTATATTCCCTAGCGTCCACCTCCCCCGCCCCGAAAGGCCTTCAGAATCTCGCGCCCGATGAACAGCAGAATCGCAATGGCGATACTGATACCGAGTCCGATCGAGATGATCGGGGTGAACGTCACGATCCAGCTATTGGCGCTGGTAAAAATCTCGTTTGTATCAACCGAGATAGCCACATTCGTGGCCGTGGGCGGGATGGGCGTGTTGGTCTGGGCGAACGCCACCGCGGTCGTCAAGACCAGCATGGCGAGGACGATACAGACCTTAAAAGACTTCAAGCGAACAATGCCATGCATGACTGTGTTCCTGATGACCAACGTCAATTTAATATAAGCCCCGGTCTGACTCAGAAACTACACATCATGTGTGTACTTTATATGTCTACTGATAATGTGGAGTTTCTGTGTGCTAAAATGTTCTAAATTGGGGGAACGGAACTAAAGACAATGCCTACTGGAATCGCGATAACCGATATGCACATCAGAGACGAGCGCGTCCTTCAATGGATTAAGGACGAAACAACCAGAGGCAGAGTCAAGATCAGCCACCAGACCATCGCGGATCAATTCGGCTGCCACATCAACACCGCCCAGCGGATTGTCGCCCGATTGGTGGCCGCTGGTCATTTACGCATCGAAAACCCTAAAGGCGGGCGCGGCGGGTTCATCTACCGCGCTTTAAGGCACACCGCATGACCAGTTTTGACTCGTTGATTGCCGACCTCCCTGCTCCCGGTGAACCCATCGTTTATCGGGAACATGAGGTTAATCAACAAGCGGTTGAAACCTCTATTCAGGACCGCTTACAGCGCCTAAATGCCAAGCTGAAACCGCTGACGCGCTGGCGTCTGGAGTGGCAGCTCGCACGCCTAAAGGCGCGCCTGAACCGCATCGGCTGGAATGAGATGATCCAGCGGCGCGCCCAGCTCGCAAATGAGTTTCACCGGTTGGGTGTCGAGTGGAAAAAGAAACCCTCAAACGAACTCAAAGACAATATCAAAAACGTCGCCAAACGCGGGCGAAAATTGAATGAAAAGATCAGCCGCAACCAGTGGGCCGCTGACCAGTTTCTAGCGATAAAACACCGCTTGGATGAGCATTACGAGGCGGTCAAGTATGAGCTGGAAGAGAAAAACAACAATTTAAGATTCACCCAAGAGGCGCGGACGTGGGAGGCTCAGATTGAGGGTGTATGCTATCAATCACGACGCCTGCATCACAGTTGGACAACTAGTAACAACCGAGAGCGCAAAGACATCCCCATCATAGAGGAAATATTACACAAGCCTGATCGTGTTTGGTTTAAGATCAGAATCACAAAACAGAACTGGCTTGATAGGTGGCTAGGTCGTCACCCGAACGCTTTACCCTATGGGGTTGATGTTGCCGCATTGGTCTGTCAAGAGACTTTAGATAACCTGACGGCGGCCTGTAAGCGAAAAGTGACTGCCGAGCGCAGTAAAGACGGCACGGGACTTTATTGGGTGGTCAGCCGATTGGATTCGGCGGACGGTATCCCGAATCTGGTGCGGTTTGCGCACATTCTGCCGTTTTTCCCGACCGAACGCGCCGATTTGGGCGTTCTGCCGTGGGTGGCTGGCGCTCAGGAAGACCGCCGCGTTGCCACATTCGATTTTGACTCCTCGCCTCACATGCTGCTGGCAGGATCGACCAACAGCGGAAAGTCTAATCTGGTCAACGGGATTATTGCCCAGCTCATCACCACACACTCCCCCGCCGCTGTCCGGCTGGTGCTGATTGACAATAAGGGCGGCCTCGAGCTGGCCCACTTTGAAGAGGCGAAACACAATTTAGTGCCGATGGTGCGCCAGCGTGAGGATGTGCTGCCCGTGCTGGTCAAGCTCCGAGAGATCATGCAGCAGCGGTTTAAGGTGCTGGCGAGGATTAAGGCCAAAAAGATCCTTGAATACAATCAGCGTGTTTCGGCTGATCACAAAATGCCGCGCATCTTGTGTGTGGTCGATGAAATGGCGACTCTATCCGGCATGGGCAACACCTCAAAAAGTATTCAGGAGGAGCTACGGATTATCAGCGCGCAAGGCCGGGCGGTCGGGATTCACCTGATCCTCGCCACACAAAACACCAACGTCAATATCGTGTCAGGCGACATCAAAACCAATTTCATCATGCGTGTGTCTGGGAAAATGCCCGACCTCGGCTCATCCATGTCTATCCTCGGCTCCCCGTCGGCAATCGCCCTGCCGCCCGGTGTGGCTGGCCGTTTCGTTTTCAGGCGAGGGATTGAGGAATCAATCATCCAAGCGCCTTTCATCAGCGAAAGCGAGATCAGCCGTGCGGTAGAGATTGCAAACGACTTCCCAGCGCCTCAAAACATCGCTGAATTTGAAGCGATTTTTAACGATACCGAGAACCTGCCAGCCGCGCCGCATGAGCTGACCATCAAAGAGAAATTCACCGAGGCCGACCTGATCGAGGCGTGCCTTAAACTGCCCAATCATCAGATCAGCTCTAAAAAGATTCAGGAGATGCTTGGAGATCAAGCGCCCAGCCGATACGTGCTGGATCAGATGTGCGCGGAATTGTCCGACCGCCCGACCATCGAATATGGCGGGGTGATTTACAAGGTTAAGCGACTGAGAAAAGCCAAGTATTTAGAGCCTGTATCAGAAGATTTAGCCTTAAAAGAAGCATCATAACGTCTGGTATTGGAGGGATTGAACATGGGAATTTTAGGGACTCTTAGCGCGGGTTTGTGGGGTTGGGGGCTAATCCTGATCCTGTCTATGATCGTGCTGGCGGTGAGCAATCAGCGAATCGGGACGGGGATTTTTGCGCTGCTGCTGACCATCCCGCTGGGCTGGGCGGTTAGGTTTGTGCGTCGTCTAGGCGGGATGCTGATTGAACGATGATGGGCATAACGCACGCGGCCACGGGCGCGCTCATAGGGCTGGCAATCGGCGGACCACTTGGAGCTGCTACGGGCGCGCTGGGCGCGCTGCTGCCCGACGTTGATCATCCGCGTTCTATGGCAGGGCGTCGGGCGTGGCTGGTGGGCGGCGCGCTCAGGCTGGTGGTCTCACATCGCGGGGCGCTTCATTCGGGGCTGGTGGCCGGGCTGCTCGTGCTGGGCGCGCTGGTGGCCGACCACCCTACCCTGTTGGCAGGATCGGCCGGATGGGTATCGCACATCGCCTTAGATATGCTCAATCGGGCGGGCGTGCCGCTGCTGTGGCCCTCTCGACGCCGCTTTTGGGTCCTGCCGTTTCGGACAGGCGGGATTGTTGATCGGCTCATCTTGTTGGGGGTGCTTGTGGCGCTGGTCAGGCTTGTGGTCGGAATATGATTGGAGAGATGCTGGCTTTTATCGTGTGTGTGCTGCTATACGCGCTGGGCTGGCTGTTGTGGCCCGCCTGTAGCAGCTGGCTGAAAAGCCGAAAACAGTTAAGATGACATAGCGCCCGGCTGATGAGTCGGGCTTTTTTATGAGTTTAAGATGAGTGATTATAATGGTTTATAAGATAGCACTTGACGCAACTTATAAACCATTATAAGATGTGTTCATCAGGCGCAAACAGGACGCCTGACTAGAACAAAGGACACAAACACCATGACCACTGAAACCATCATCTTCACCGAGAGCGTAGAAGTTTGGACTGGCAATCACGAGGGCGACGTGACCGTTATTGTCGAGATTAGCACGGATACCCCGGCTGACCAGTGGACGCATCGGGACTGGGAGGCGCTGGGCGAGTTTGTCAATCAAAACTATATCGAAGGCGACGAGTCCCGCGACGTGCGCTACCGTTTCAATCGTTTTAGCGCTTAAAACAACAAAGACATCCCGGTCAGACGGTGTGCTGACCGGGATGTCTTATGGGGTGAAATATGACCGAGATCATCCGGACCGCAACCATCGCGGGCTTTACCTTCGCCTATGATCACACGGGCGACCTGTCGGACTCAGATGTGGACGGGGAAATAACCAAGTTTTGCTTGGTAAACGATGTTCAGGAGTCAATGATCAAGGCCGTTGAGCGCGCATTTTGGCGCGGCGTCTATGCGCTCCAAGCCGACGCCCAGCCCGAATACGTAAGCGTCAAAGAGGCGGCACAAGCCAAGAACGTCTCTCAGCAGGCAATCTTTGACATCCTGAAGAATGATCGGCGTAAGGCGGAAATATTCCCGTCGGCAAAAAAGCTGTATGAGGGTAAGCGTTCGCCGTGGCTGATCCAATATGATGAGCTGGAACGCTGGACGCCCAGCCGTTAAAATAACAGCGCGCCCGGTGGTGTTGGGCGCGCTGTCATTCGGTGTAGTGACCCCGGTGGGATTCGAACCCACAACCAATTGATTAAAAGTTTTCTTCGTTTACTAAAAGCGCGCCCGGCTGGTTGGCTGGGCGCGCTTTTCTTTT
>JALONW010000232.1 GCA_025454725.1 Anaerolineae bacterium | reverse complement strand
GAATGCGACATCTGGGGCGCGGTCGTTATAGGGGTCGCCCGGCGTGCAGAAATGGACTTCCTGTACCACACAGCCCAGTTTGGCCGCACGGACGAACGTCCACAAGTGGCCGTAGATGTTCCCAGCAATGATTCCA
Organism: Anaerolineae bacterium; assembly: GCA_025454725.1. Taxonomy (GTDB): domain Bacteria; phylum Chloroflexota; class Anaerolineae; order Aggregatilineales; family Phototrophicaceae; genus Flexicrinis. Next base: position 7,554 of record JALONW010000232.1, on the reverse strand, counting down.
TGGCGCATTGAGAGCATTTTCGGGTAAACCTCCCCATGCATCAGTTCAATTAAGGTCGGTTCGCCAAAAGACTCCGCACGGTCAATAATTTCCCAAAGGTCAGGGCGGCTGTAAAGGCTTTTAGCGACAAAAACAGGATATTTGACCATACCCTTCTAAATTCTTCTGACCTTTTAATATCACCCCACTATAGCACATTTTTGGAGCGCCTCTGCCATGACTGAAAGTCCCGTTTTGCTCGACCGACTGCCGGAAGGCATCGCGGTTATTACGTTCAACCGGCCACAAGCGCGCAACGCCCTCAACCTCGCCGCCATGCACGTTTTTGCTGATAGCGTCGAGGCACTGCACGGCATGGACGACCTGCGCGCCGTGGTCGTCACGGGCGCTGGGAGTGATTCGTTCTGTGCGGGGGGTGACCTCGTGGAACTGGCGGGGATGCCGACCGAATCCGATGCGCTGGGCTTTATCACGCTGATGGGCGATGCGCTCCGCCGCCTCGAATCGCTGCCCGTACCGGTCATTGCGGCCATCAACGGCTACGCGCTGGGCGGTGGGAGCGAAATCGCGGTTGCGTGTGATTTGCGCGTGGTCGATGAGTCGGCGCAGATGGGCTTCGTCCAAATGAAGATGGCGCTCACGCCCGGATGGGGGGCGGGTCAGCGCCTCATGCGGCTGGTCGGCTATGGGCGGGCGCTGGACATCCTGCTGCACGCCCGCCCGATGCACGCGCCGGAGCTGCTGGCGCTAGGGCTGGCCTCTCAGGTCGCGCCGACCGGCCAAGCGCTGGACTCGGCGCTGACGCTCGCCCGCCACATCGCCCAACAGTCGCCGGAGGTCGTGCGCGCCACCAAAGGCCTGCTGTGGGCAGGCATCACCCAGCCCTATGATGATGCACTGCGCGCCGAGCGTGAGGTGTTCCCGGCGCTGTGGGCGGCAGAACCTCACCTCGCGGCGGTCGAGAAGTTCCTCAAGCGGCGTGGGTGATAAATATTTCGACCAGCCCGGTGCGTCGGGCTGGTCGGTTAGCGGTGGTGGTCTAAATATCCTAAATATCGTGTTCGTCGCGGGGCTGACCGAGGAAGGCGCGCTCGGTCTCCGCGATGGACGGTTCGAGCTTGACGAACAGCGCAGCGGGTTCGCGCAGCGCCTGACCCTGCGCCAGTGCAGACTTTTCCCAGCGCCCGATGGCGTCCGCCGCGTCATAGACCAATGCCTCATGAGCGCGGGTCGATTCTTGGTATTCGACGATGTCCAGCGTGCCGAACAACTGCCCCTCGTAGCCGAGATACTCATGCACCTGTTGCGCGCTGAACGGCAGGAACGGCGCAAGCACGGTCTTGAGGTTGTCAATCACGCGCAAGATGGCATAGACCGACCGGGCGGCATCGGCGGGGTCTTCTTTGATGGTCTTCCACGGCGCGCGCCGGTCGAGGTAGACGTTGGCCTCGCGTACGATGCCGAACGCGGCTTGCAGCGCCTCGCGCAGTTTGACCTTTTCCAGCAGCGCGCCGACTTCCTCAAAGGCCGCCTCGCTCTGTGCGATGATGGCGGTGTCGGCCTCGGTGAGTTCGTCATAGGTCGGGACTTTGCCGTCGAAACGCTTGTAGGCGAACGTCAGCATCCGGTTGACGAGGTTGCCCCACGCCGCCACCAGCTCATTGTTGACGCGGGTGACGAAGCTCTCCCAGTTGAAATCGGCGTCGGCGGTCTCTGGGAACGCGGCGGCGACATAGTAGCGCAGCGCGTCCGGCTGATAGCGCTCCAAAATATCGGGGACCCAAATCGCCCAGTTGCGGCTCTTGCTGAACTTCTGCCCCTCGATGTTCATAAACTGGTTGGCGGGGACATCGTAAGGCAAGTTGAGCGCTGCGGGCGCATCGGCCTCGTCCAGCCGACCCACGCCGATGAGCTGCGCCGGCCAAATGACGGTGTGGAACGGCACATTGTCTTTGCCGATGAAATAGACCGTCTGCGCGTCGGGGTTGTACCACCAGTCCTGCCAAGCCTTGGGTGTGCCGTGATTCTTCGCCCACTCGACCGCCGCCGTCAGATAGCCGTTAACCGCCTCAAACCAAACGTAAATCCGCTTGCCGTCCCAGCCCTCCAGCGGCACAGGGACGCCCCAGTCGAGGTCGCGGGTGTAGGCGCGCCCGCGCAGGTCGTCCTTGACGCCTTGGTTAATCATGTTGCGCGTAAAGTTGATGACGCTCGGACGCCAGCGCTCTTGGTTGCCCTCAAGATACGTCAGGAGCTGGTCGGCGGTCTGGCTGAGGTCGAGAAAATAGTGCGTCGATTCGCGGATGACGAGCGAGTCGGCGGTGTCGAAGCGGTTGCGCGGGTTGATGAGCTGGGTGGCGTCCATCAGGTTGCCGCAGTTGTCGCACTGGTCGCCGCGCGCGTTCTCGAACCCGCAGATATAACATTTTCCCTCGACGTAGCGGTCGGGCAGGAAGCGCGACTGTTTCTCACTGTAGAGGAGCTGCTGCGCCTCGGTATAGAGATAACCCTTATCGAGCAGGCGGCGGAAAATCTGCTGCGCGATGTCGTGGTGATTCTCGGTGTCGGTGTGGGTGTAGAGGTCGTAGCTGATGCCCAGCTTCTGATAGGTCTTGAGGAAGCGGCGGTGATAATGCTCGAACAGCTCACGCGGGCTGATGCCGCGTGCATCGGCCTCCACGCTGATGGGCGTGCCGTGGCTGTCAGAGCCAGACACCATCAGCACCTTGTTCCCCTTCAGACGGTGAAAGCGGGCGAAGATGTCGGCGGGCAGATACGCCCCGGCAAGGTGGCCGACGTGCAGGTCGCCGTTGGAATACGGCCAAGCGACGGAAACGAGGATGTGCTTTGCGGTCATGGTGGGAAATATCGTCCTCTCGGTGGTCATGGCAGACATTATAAGGGAAGGTTGGGGCAAACAAAAACCGCCTGTCGCAGCGGACAGGCGGTCTGTTTTCGGGTGGGTGGCTCAGATGACATGGCCGCCGCGCAGAAAACTCACCGTCGCCTGTCCCGGCGCGGGCTGCACATGACCATCATCATCGGTTGGGGATAGTGTGTTGTTTCCATACCGCCGAGTCTATGAGCGTTCGCGGCGGTTGTCAAGCAGTTAGCGACCGAAAACAAAAATCAGCCCGCAGGCTGATTCGTGTTCAATATTTCACACATGAGTACCCCCAGTAGGAATCGAACCTACGCCTCTGCCTCCGGAGGGCAGCGCTCTATCCTCTGAGCTATGGGGGCGTCCCTCAAGACCATCATACCCGCATTCAGGCCAAAGCGCAAGTGGCCGCAAAAAAAGCCGCCCTACCCCACCCACGTCCGACTGATGAGGCGGAAACCGAGGTCATGGCGGCGGAGATGGGGGTAGTAGCGGGCGCGACTGGTGGTGCGGGCGTGCTTCATGCGCTCCTCAAACGACCCGCCGCGCAGGGTCGGTGAAGCAATTTGGAGGTCAGCCTCGCGGTCGGGGCTGTCGTACTCGCTGCTCGTCCATTCCCACACGTTGCCGGACAGGTCGGCCACCCCGAACGGGCTGACGCCGCCCTCAAAGCGCGTGACGGGGGTCGTCCCGCCGAAGCCGCTTTCTTTGATGTTACAGCGTGACAGGTCAAAGGTGTCGCCCCACGGGTAGAGCGTGCGCGCCTCACCGTGCGCTGCCCACTGCCACTGGGCCTCGGTCGGCAGGCCGATATCGAGGCCGGTGTGGTGCGACAGCCAGCGGCAGAAGGCCACCGCCTCGTACCAACTGATATTCGTCACTGGGTGGTCGGCGTAATCGCTGTCGGGCAGTTCCACCCCGTCGGGATAAACCATATCCGTCCACCAGCGCTGGTCGGAATAGCCGAGGTCGTTGATGAAGGCGCGGTACTGCTCACGGGTGACGGGGTAGCGCGAGATGGCATAGGCCGGGACCTCGAACGCGCCGACCACGGTGTGCAGCGTCAGGCTGCCCGCCGGGATATTGACCCATTCCAACAGTGGCAGGGCATAGTGGCTGTATGAGACCATCGGCGTGTCGCCCGTAATCAGGCGGAGCTGCGCCGGTTCATTGATTGCCACTGCGCCCGCCCCGACCGCAGCGGCGACCCGCTGACGGCGCGCCACCCCGACCTGAATCGCCATCAGGTGCGCCAGCTTGTCGAGGCCTGATTCATAGGAAACCGCTGAAAAGCTAACCCCCTCGGCCCACGCCACAGCGCGGATGTCCTCTGGGATGGTGTAGCGCGGGCGTGCGCCGTCCACATAGACCGGGAAGACCGGGCGGCGCGCTTTAATCGCCGCGGACAGGATGCGCCGCAGGCGGTCGTCTGAGCGCTTGATGCGGTCCTCCTCGAAGGTCTGGGCCGTGACGACTACCACCACCGCCGTCGAAGCGGCCACCTGCGGCAGCAGCTTCTCGGCCAGCGCGCCGCCGTCGATGGAACGGTCATCCATCACCGTCTCGACCTCGATGTAGTTGCCAAGGTCACGGGCGATTAACTGCGCCAGCGCCCAGTCCTTGCGGCGGTAACTGATGAACACGCTCGACGCCATGCCGACGCCCTCCAAACGTTTGTATTTGGTTTGGAGTATCGCACAATAAGTTAAAGGGGCGTTTGTGGGCGTGTTAAATCACCGCGTGTTTCTCGCGTGGGTTTAATGTGCCAATCCCACGCTGAACATGGGTAGGTCATGGCCGCTGCGCTGGAAACCGTAGGCCTGATACACGGTCTGTGAGCGGAGGTTGCTCCCCTGCGTGTTGACCGTCACGACCTCGACTTGTCGGCGGCGGAAGGCGGCCAAGACCTCGCGCACCAACGCCCCGCCGATGCCGCGCCCTTGCATCTCGGGCAGCACGGCCAGCCGCGCAAGGTGACCGGTTGAGCCGTGGCGCGTGCTGATTTGGTAGCCGACCATCTCACCGTCCAGCCGGGCGACGGTGGAAGTGGTGCTGTGGCGGTAGGCGTGGCGAACATCGGGATAGGTCATCTGGAACGGCGGGATAAACGCCTGCTGGTCGATAGCCGCCATCGCCGCTACATCACGCAGGTCGCCCGGCTCCAGCGACAGGTCGGGGACAGTGGGCGCGGCGGCCAGCGCCGTACTGCTCCCATAGCGCAGTGCGACCAGCATCTCGGACGGCGACATGCCCATCGCCGCGACGTGCGACTCAACCCACGGGTCGAGCGCCAGCATCCAACACGACGACGCGCCGCCGCCGCGCAGTCCTGCCCGAACACTCTCCCACAGCGCACCGATGACCTCATTTTCCGGCGACCCCTCCGACACGCACGCGACCCGCACCCACGCTGCCCCGTTGAAGGGGTGCGACGCGCCCATCACACCGGCGAGATGGCCGCTGCGCCACGCCAGCCGCGTCACGCCGCCGATATTATCCAACCATTCGTCGGCATCGTACCAATCGAAATGGGTATGGCGCAGGTAGGTGTGTCGAATCAGGTCGAGGACGGGCGTCCGATAGCGCCGTTCATACGGGATGACGGTCAGGGCGGCGGTGGCGACCATAAGCGCTGTCGTCTACCTCCGGCGACCACGCATGACATAGGGCGGGACGGTCAGCTCATAGCGGGCGGTCAGACGCGGGTCAAGTAAACGCACCTGCACCCGTTCGCTCACCCGGTCGAGGTCACTGAGCGTGAAAACGGTCGGTTTGCGCGTGACATAGCGGTAGTCGATGAGCTGGAACAGTTTTTCCTTTGCCCACTCGCTTGAGCCGCCGACATTGATGTCATCCAGCACCAGCAGACCGACATTTTTGACCTGATTAAAGCGCTGGTCGAACGACGAGGCCGACGACGGGTTAAAGGTCGTCCGCAGGTCGTCCATCAGGTCGGCGACGGTGATAAAAAACACCTCTGCGCCGCGCTCCTGACGGGCGTTGGCGATGGCAGCAGCGAGGTGGGTTTTGCCCGTGCCGGGCTTGCCCGCGATGATAAACCACTGGTCACGCGCGGACTCGGCATACTGGCGCGCCGCCTGCGCCACTGTGGTGATGTTCTGGCGCTCGTCTTGGTTGAGGCTGCCCACGAGGTCGAAATTGTCGAAGGTGTAATTACGGTACGTCCCCAGCGCCGACGACAAATGGCTGCGGGCGTTGTCGGTCATCGACCGGTAATCCGGCGCGGTGATGATGACGCGGCTGGTGCGGTCTACGTCCTGCATCCGGCTCCGCAGGCGCGGGTCGAGCCGCTCTAATTCGGCGTTGGTGGTGATGACGGTCGCAAGGCGCTGGGTGTAGCGATGGTTGAGGAGCTGAAACAGTTTTTCTTTCGCCCACGGTGACGGGTTCTCGACGCCGAGGTCATCGAGAATCAGCAGGCGCACGCCCTTGAGCCGTTCAAAGGTCTCGTCGTAGCCTTGTTCAGCGTCGCCGTAGCTAACGCGCAGGTGGTCGAGCAGGTCGGGCGAGGTGACGAACAACACCTCGTCGCCGTGCGCGATGCGGGCGTTGCCGATGGCCGCCGCGAGGTGCGTTTTGCCACAGCCGTAGCCGCCTTCGAGCAGCAGCCAGCCCTCTGGCGTTTCAGAAAAACGGGCGGCGGCATTATAGGCGGCGCGCAAGCTCTCTTGTTCACGCGGGCTGTGTGCCGGGCTGTCGACGTAAAAATCTTCGAGGCGCTTATCGGCCAGCGCGCCGAGGTTGCTCAGGCGGCGCAGGCGGTCTTGGCGCTCGGTATCATGTTCGACTGGGTGATTGGGGCAGCGGAATAATTTGCCGAAGTGCGAATGGCCCAGCGGCACGTCATAGCGCACCATACCTAGCCCCTCACACAGGGACTCGGCTGCGCCACACAGGCGGCATGGGCCGCCCAGCGCGCTCTCAGCGCTCGAAGAAGTCGGCATAGCGCCCTGCCGCAGATTTTTCATCTGCTGTAGGATGTCTCGTGGGGTCTGCATGGGTCTTTCCGTCCTTCCGCCAACCGCGCAAGATACCTTTAATATACGCCAGACTGCGCTTGTTGCGCTCGACTGCCGCGCTGATGGCGTCGTGGAGCCACGCCTCGCTGTAATCGGCCACGAGGTCGCGCAGCGCGTCACCGATGAGGCCGGTCAGCGGGCCGATATTGTCCTCGTACACCTTATAGACCGATGGGCGCGGCGGCAGCACGTCCAGATGGCCGCCGGTGTCGAAGCGCGCCGCAAACCCGCCCGGCGCGTTGACCGCCGCCCGTGCCTCCGGCGTAGCGTACAAAAATATGTCGGCCTGACCGTCCGGCGCGGGGACGGTGACGCGCAGCAGCGTCTCGCGCAGGACAGCGCAGTCCAACCCGTCGTCAATGGCGTCCTCGTCCAGCCCGTGGACGTGGGCATTAACCCCGTCGAAGTCGGCGCGGCGCAGCCAGTGGAGGCCGTTGGCCGCCTCGCGCTGCTCGAACGCCCACAAGCAGAACAGCGTGACTTTCAGCTCGTTCACGTTGTCAATTTTAGCCATCAGGCCGTGGAAAATATCATCTACACGCATAGGGTTCTATCGGTCTTCATTGAGGCTAATCCGCCGCACCGCGCCGTCCATGAATTTGGTCAGCGAGCCGTCGAAATAGAGCGAGATGG
>JALONW010000231.1 GCA_025454725.1 Anaerolineae bacterium | reverse complement strand
ACCCGCTGCCGTTCGCATGGCTCCCCGATGGGCGTTTGTCGCTGGCGGTGCGGGGTGAGGTGGGCAACAGCGCCAGCATCCTCCAGATTGACCCAACCACTGGCGCGCAGTCGGTGTTGTTCACCTTCCCGTCACGGGTGAGCAGCCTGGCGTGGCGGCCATAAGGCGCAAAAACAGGCCGGGGAACTAGACCTCCCCGGCCTGTTTTAGGGTTTAGTGTTTATTCCCAGACCCCGTTGATGGTGCTGCGTACACCATCCACCCAGAAGCGTCCGGTGGTGCTGCGGTTGTCGATGCGGACGGTGTAGCTGGAGATAAGGTCGAACTGCGGCGGGAGCTTGACCAGCGGGGTCTGCACCCACACATACTGGCCGTAGGTGACGGGGATGGCCCGCGACTTGGTGAACGTCCGCCCGTCGGTCAGGGTGATAGTCAACGTCAGGGTGGCGTTGGGGACTGCCCCCTTGGTCTTGAAGAATGCCCCGGCAAAGGCGGTGTAGCGCACGAGGTCGCGCTGGGGCATTTCGACGAGGGTTGGCGCAGGGACGGTTAAGATGCTGCGGAATTGGCTGCGCTCGTTGGCGCTGCCCCGGAACTCCATCGCGCAAGGGCCGTTGTAACTGACGATTCGGATTTCGGTGTTGCAGACCACGCGGTCATTGGTGGCGCGCTTGATGTTCCATTCTGTGTCGTAGCCGTCAAAATTGACCCAGTTATAGCTCGACCCGAAGTAGAAACCGATTTGGTCGAGGTTGAGGAAGACGAACCCCTCGCCCTTGTCGAAGCGGAAGCTGAGGTTACGCACCTGCCCGTTGAGGTACGGGAGCATCTCGATGCTGTAAATGGTGTATTCGGGCGTGGTACTGTTGATGGGGATGGTGCTGACGGTGATGTTATCCACCATGACCCGCAGCGTGGCGTTGGCGTCGGCGTTGACGAAGGTCGGCCACAGGTAAAAGAAGAGGGTCGCCCGCCCCTGCCGTGGGAAAACCATGCGCTGCGACACGATGTCACTCTGCGGGGCGAGGTTGCCGCCCATGCGGACGGCGAAATCCTCTGGGTCGTCGCTGTAAGTCCTATAGAAGATGTTTTCACCGCACATCGCGGCGTTGCAGATGATGCCGTTGGGTGCGGTGGCGGTGGTCTCTTGGGTCCAGCCGAAGTTATAGGCACTAAAGTCGCCGTTGAGCAGTTCTGCTGCGGGCGCAAGGGGAGCGAATATCTGCGCGCTGGCCGGGATGGTCAGCAGCAGTGTCAGCAGTGCGACGAGCGCGAACAGGGAAAAACGAGTTTTCATGGGGGAAGTCCTTTATCCTCTTTGGCATCGTGTTTTGACGATACCGCCTAGTGTAAGGACCAAACGTTTCTGCATCGTTTCTTAGCGCATAACGGTGTTGCAGTTGGGTTTGGTTGGCGTTTCCAGCGCTCATACTTGATTGACAGACCCCCGCACCCATCGGGTACACTTCGGGCAGGGGTGTATTGGTTTTGTCTATGCCTCATCCTCTATTGGCCTTAACAAGGATGGTTGTTTGAAACACACCCCGCTGTTGTTTAAGATGCCCCCACGCCGCGTCTGGCTGCTGCTGCAAGGCGGCAAGGCATTTTCCGCGATGCTGGCTTTCACCGTCATACTGGTCTACCACGTGCGCGAGGTCGGCCTCGACCCGCTCCAGCTCGTCCTCGTCGGGACGGCACTGGAGGTCAGCATCCTGTTATTCGAGGTCCCCACCGGCATTATCGCGGACGCTTTCAGCCGCCGAGGGTCGATTATCCTTGGATTGTTCATCACCGGATTCGGCTTCATCATCGAAGGGCTGTTCCCGGTCTTTATCATGGTCGCGCTGGGCGAATTTATTTGGGGAATCGGCTACACGCTCGGCAGCGGCGCATCACAGGCGTGGCTGACCGATGAAATCGGCGAGGACTCCGCGCCCGCCGCCTTCATCGCGGGCGTGCAGGCGGAGCAGGCCGCGTCGTTCCTCGGCATCGGCCTGAGCGTGTTGGTTGCCAGTTGGAACCTACAGGCCGCAATCCTGCTGGCGGGCGCGCTGCACATTGCGCTGGGCGTGATGCTCATGTTCATCATGTCGGAGGACGGCTACCGCCCCACCCGCGTGCGGCGCACCGGGGTCTGGACGCACATCGCGGTCAGTGCGCGGCAGGGCGTGCGCGCCATCCGGTCGCGTCAGGTGGCGGTGCTGCTGGTGCTGGTGACGTTCTTCCTCGCTGCCCAGTCCGAGAGCTATGACCGGCTGTGGACGGCGCACCTGCTGCAAGATTTCACGCTGCCCGGCCTTGGCGCGCTGGGGGATGTGGGCTGGTTCGGAGCCATCAGCGCAGTCAGCCTGCTGGTCGGGGTGATTATCACTGGGCGCGTGCGACGTAACCTCGACACCCGCGACCCGGCGGCAGTCGCTCGCGGCTTGGTGGTCATCATGGTGCTGCTGGCGGTGCTGTTCCTCGTCTTCGCGCAGACCGATTTGGTCTGGCTGGCGCTGGTGGCCGTTCTGGTGATTAACCCGCTGCGCGAGCTGTTCTACCCGCTGCACCTGTCTATCCTCAATCGGGGGCTTGACCCGTCCATCCGCGCCACGGTCATCAGCATGGACGGGCAGATTGATGCGGTCGGCCAAATTGTCGGCGGCCCCGCGATGGGTGTGGTCGGCAGTCGGTTTGGGCTGCGGGCGGCGTTGGGCGGTGGGGCGCTGCTGCTGCTGCCGGGCATCCTGCTGGCGATTTGGGTCGCGCAGATTACTCGACGCTGGCGCGTAGGCGAGCCGCTTCAAGCCGACATCAATACGTAGGTTACGAGTCGGGTTACAGACAGCAGTTTAGGCCTATCCTGAAAGGGTGTGTTTGGTGTCGATAGACACCAACAGCCTGAAAGGACAGACCCATGAACCGTGTATCCAAAGTAATTGTCAGCGCCGCTGTCTTGGCCGTATCGGTGGCGGGGTTCGCTCTGCCTGCCGCCGCGCAAGACACCACGCCCGCCTGCCCGATTGAACCCTACGCCGCCCCTGAAGCACTCGGCGCGCTCCCTTATATTGACGATGAAGGCCGCGCTGTTGTCCCGCTGGAAGGCGGTGAGGTTGGGCCGCTGGAAGGTCTGCCGCCCGTGCAGGACATCCACGTCCCGCCCAACGGCGAGCTGTTCCTGATGGTCGCCTATCAACCGGAGGACACCAGCCCGACCCTCTACCGCTACGACCCGCAAGACTTCACGCTGCAAACGCTGGTGGAGCCAGACGCGCTGACGGCGCTGCGGACGGAGGATTTCGTCGGCGGTGTGTCGCTGGGGAACCCGACCTTTATCCCCAGCACAGAGACGTTGTTATTCCACACCGTCGTCACGCCCAACGGAGAGGGCATCTACTTTGAAATCCCGCTTGACCTGTGGGCGCTGGATACGACGACCGGCGAGCTGACCGAAATTTTCCCCTACGGCGAGGGCGGCGAGTTCAGCCTATCCCGGTTGGGCAGTCACCTTGCCCTGTTCAACTTCGACAGCATCCGCACGGCTGCCCCAGACGGCTCTGATGTGCAGATCATCCATGAGGGCGTGGTCGGGGTCGGCTTAGGCGAGTCGGTGATGTGGCCGCAGAGCGCATGGCTGACCGATGACACCTTCCGCGTCGTGCTGCTGGGCGAAAGCGCAGCCGACAGCCTGCAAGCCGCTTTTGACCCGACCCTGTCGGTCGAGGTGGTCGATTTTGACCTGAGCGCCGACCCCGTTGAGCGCAAGGTGGTTGACACGATTGAAAGCAGTCTGTACTACACGACTCGCCTTTCGACCGATGGCGGCGCGCTGGCATGGCGTGTGGTTGACGCGGCAGACAACACCCACAGCAGCCTGCTCATCAGCCCAGTTGGCGGTGACACGCCTATCACCGTGTTAGAGGATATCGAATCGTTTTCGCCGATCAATTGGCTAACTCCCTCGCATCTGCTGGTCCAAGGCTCGACCCACGACAGTATCACCTACTATGTCGTGGACCTCTGCGGGAAAATTACTTTTGGTGGTCGGCGATAACCTGCTGCCGCTGGTGCAGTATCGATAAGAAAACCTAGACGTTAGGCCAGCCCGTCGAAGGTGTCCATCGGGACAACGCCCGCGCCGACGATGCCGGGGCCGGTGTGGACGCCCAAGACGGGCGAGATGCGCAGCACGTCCAGTTTGGCGACGTTGAGCATCTCGCGCAGGACCTTCTCGAACGCCTCGGCCTTCTCGGCAAACTGACCGTGGACGACCGTCACCCAGACCGGCTTGTCGCCGTAGGTGGCCTTGAGCGTGTCGGCCATCGACTTCATGGTCTGGCCGACGCTGCGCCCGCGTCCGACCGTGCTGTATTTGCCGTCGGTCTTATCGACCTTGATGATGGGCTTGATGCCCAGAAGCGACCCGGCCAGCGCCTGCACCCGACCGATGCGCCCGCCGCGCTGAAGGTATTCCAGCGTCTCCAGCGTGTAGATGGTTTCGGTCTGGGCGCGGATGCTGGCGAGGCGCTCGTGAATCTTGTCGAGCGTCCAGCCCGCCTTGAGCGCCATCGCCGCCGCCAGCACTTGGAAACGCTGCCCACACGAGAGCGTCATGGTGTCAATGGTGTTGACGACGTGGCCGCTGGCCTGTTTGGCCGCCGTCGCCGCCACACTGTACGTCCCACTCAGCCCCGATGAGACGTGGATGGACAGCACATCGACCGCTTTGGCCGCAAACTTGGCGTAATGTTCAGCCAGCAGGCCAATCGACGGCTGCGAGGTGGTCGGGACCTTGGGGACGATGGCCTTGAGCTTGTCGTAGAAGGCGTCCGGCGTGATGTCCGACGCGGCCACCTCACCGTCCGGGAACTGGATATAGAGGGGGATGACGTGGATGTTCCACGCTTTGATGTCTTCGGGGGTGAGGTCTGCGGCGCTGTCGGTGACAATTTGCACGGCTGGGTTGTCCTAAACTCTGCAAAAACGGTTAAAAACGGGCGGATGAACATTTTTAGACACGCACCATCCCGCTGCCCCCAACTATAACAGCCCGACGCCGATTTTCTACATTAGCTCACGTTGAACCAAGATTCCCATTAGGTCGGGCGCGTAATCTTAGTGTTATAAATCTAAGCAAAAAGACCCCTGAAGGCAACACCACCATGGAACTCAACATCGACCCGGCTTTTTCGGTTTACAAGCTGGTCGGGCGCGTGCAGTCTGACACCGCCCACCTCAACCACCGGCGGACGATGAATGTCATCAGCAACGAGATTGAAAACTCGACGCTTCAGGACGGCGCGCGCACGCGCATCTTCGCGGCCTTCCAGCGCTACAGCCGCTTCCTGCCGCAGATGGAGCGTTACATCAACATCGCCAAGCGCGCCGAGTCGGTGTATGTGTTTGGCGTGCCCGATGTTGAACTGCCGCCGATTGAGAACATCACCTACATCCCGCTCAACCCGACCGACCAGCTCGCCCGCGAGTGGTTCTTGGTCAGCTATGGGCCGGAGTATGCCAGCGCGCTGGCGACCGAGGAACAGACCAACATCACCTACGAAGACAGCGACCGGCTGTTCAAGGGCATCTGGACGTTTGACCCGATGCTGACCAGCATCTTGTCAGATTGGCTGTCGCGTTCGGTGAATGTCGAGCCGCTGTCGCTCCCGGACGACAAACCCGACCGGATGCGCCACAGCCAGCTCATCCACCACATCTCCACGCGCATGATGCGCCGTCTGAGCGCCCCCAGCTCGCTCAACGGTCATGTGGCGATGGTGCGCGCCGAACTGCGCGGCATCGTCAAGCAGGTGCTTCAGCCGTTCGTCAGCCAAGAGATGGCGCGCCAAATCGAGGCGCTGTAGAGGCGGTCAGCCTCACGCTGCGAACGATTTTCTATGTGAAATGCAAACCGGGCGGGGACTTATGTCACCCGCCCGGTTGATTCCGCTTATGTTATGTTATTAGCACTCGCTGTAGCCGCAGGTCATGCACTTGCGGCAGCCTTCGGCGCGAATGAGCGAGATGGTGTGGCATTCAGGACACATGTCCGCGCCCGCCAAGAGGCTCGACTCGACGGCGGACGGGGTAGGCTCGTGCGCGTGGTGACCGTTGCCATTGCCGTTGGGCTTGCCGTCCATCAACGTGATAGGCGCGCTGGTCGACTTGGGCTTCTCGACCATCGAGTCACCAGCCAGCGGGAGGCTGAGTTGGGCGGGCGTGATTTCGGTCAGAAAGTTTTCTTCCAGCGCCCGTGCTACCGCGTCGGGGAGGCTGGTCACGCGGTTGACGCCAAACCCTGCCGCCCGCGCCCCGCCGATGTCGCGGAGCTGCTCGACAATCAGGCGGAGCATCTGACGGCGGTTGTGCGGGTCGGTCGTCCGCAGCGAGAGCGAAATCAGGCGGCCAAGCCCCTCAGCGTCGGCCTGTAAGTCGCTGCCCGCCTTGCCCGGCGCGGTGATGAATACCTCGAACGGCATCCCCTGCTCGTCGAGGTTCATGGTCACGTAAGCCGTGCCGAACGGCGTGGC
>JALONW010000230.1 GCA_025454725.1 Anaerolineae bacterium | reverse complement strand
GTTCACCCCGCGCACGGCGAACGGCACACCGTTGACCATAAAAGCGTCGCCGTCCAGCCGGACATAGCCCGCTGTATCGGTTGGGGTATACGGCGGAAGTGACTCGGTGAGCTGGCGCACCTCATCCGGCGTGCAGGTTTGCAGGGGCGGCGGTGTGTGGGTGATTCGCATCACACCCAGCAGCGCCGCCACCCCGATACACAGCGGCAGGAGCCGCAAAACCCGACGCAAGCGTTAACGCCCCGCCGCGAGGTCGTCTACGAGGTCGCCCAGCTCGAATTCGAGTTCATCGGCGGCGGTGGCGGCATCGAACTCACCGACCAGCGCGAGATGGACGGTACGGTAAAAGATTTCCGAGGCGCGGTCATATGCGGCAGCAGTGACACCCGATGGGCGCGGATAAGCCGTCTCTAGAATGTCGCCCATGCGCTCGAACAGCAGATTGGCGCTAATGATGTCTTCATCCTCGTACAGCGCGGGGATGGTCGGGTTTGCGCCATGCGGGCTGAGGGCGCGCGCTTTCTGCTCGTCCGCCGAGGCGAGGAAGGCCGCCACGCTGACCGACGCCTCGATGTTTTTGGCGTAGCGCGAGACGGCCAACTGCCATCCGCCGAGACAGGCCGCTGACCGTTCCGCGCCCATCGGCAGCGGGGCATAGTCGAACAGCCCGGCGACTGCGCTCCCCTCGGCGTTGCCCAACCCGTAGGCATACGGCCAGTTCCGCATGAAAGCGGCGTTGCCCGCCTGCCAGTATGCCCGCGCCTCCTCCTCACCGAACGTCACGACCTCTGGCGGCGAAATCGTGCCGACCCAACCCATGGCGCGTTCCAGTGCGGCGATAAAGCCGTCGTTGTTGACGTTGACCTCGCCCTCGGCGGTGATGAAGGTGTCGCCGGTTTCGCTGACCAGCCACTCGTGCGCGTCGCAGGTCAGTCCCTCATACGAGTTGCCCTGCCAGACGTAGCCGTAAAAGTCATCATTGCCCTTGGCGCGCTCGCCGTCTTGGATGGTCTGGGCGGTCTCGGTTAGCTCGTCCCATGTGGTCGGCACGTCGAGGCCGTACTCCTCCAACAGGTCGGTACGGTAATACAGCCCGGCGGCGTCGGTAAACCATGGGATGGCGACCTGCCGCCCGTCAATCTGCTGACCTTCGACCATGGTTGGGAAGAACTGCTCCAAGTATTCGGACGGCAGATACTCGTTGAGGTCTACCACGTGCGGCGCGATGATGCCTGCCCAGACCACATCGGTCTGGTAGATGTCGATTTCGGCGCTTTCGGTTTCCCAAACTGTGCGGTACAGCGTCAGACGGTCGGTGGCCTGCGGCGGCGAACGGAACAGTGTCACGGTGATGTTGGGGCAGAGCGTCATATAACGGTTTGCCTGTTCCAGCGCGACTTCATATTCTGCGCCGACCTCCCCGACGGCGGCGACGACCTCATGTTCTCCTTCGGGACAGATAAAGCCTTCCGGGGTGTCTTGGGTGGCGGCAGGGGCGAAGCTGACCGCCAACAGTAAACTAACGGATATTAGATTAAACAGAAACGTCTTACGCATGGGGGTGTTTCTCCTACATATATATACCGACGGTCAATCGGGTGGTGCAAGAGACGGCTAATCCGCTGGTACTAGGCCGGTGAACCGTTTCCATGCCCCTACTATCCCGCGATTGAGCCCAGCGCGCAAGGAGCTTGTAACAAATGTCTAATCTTCCAAAGGTCGAACGCTTTGAGTCCAGCAGCGGTGCGCGCATTTATCGGATGCCGATGGTGGTGTTCCCCAACGGCTTTGTCGGTTTCAGCTACCTCATCCTCAACCAAGGCGACCCGACGCTGGTGGACTGTGGTTCTGGCTTCGGCGAAAGCACGCCCGACCTGCTGGCCGGGCTGGACGCAGTGCGCTATGAATTTGGCGAGTCGCTGGGGCTGCACGACATCCGGCGCATCTTCGTCACGCACGGGCATATCGACCATTTCGGCGGCGTGGCCGATATGGTCGAGCAGACCGGGGCAGCGGTCGGCGTGCATGAACTCGACCGACGTATTTTGGTCAACTATGAGGAGCGCGTGGCGGTGGCCGCCAAAGACCTGCGCGTCTACCTCGAACGGGCGGGCATCCGTGCCGAAAAGCGCCAATCGCTGATGGATATGTACCAGTTCGCCAAGAAACACGTCCGCTCGGTCAAGGTGGACATCACGCTGGACGAGGACACCCCGATTGACGGGATGCACTTCTATCACGCACCGGGCCACTGTTCAGGACAGGTCATGATTCAGATTGGCGACGTACTCCTCAGCGCCGACCACATCCTCAGCCAGACCACGCCGCACCAAGCGCCAGAGAGCATCACGCATTACACCGGCCTCGGCCACTACCGTGACTCGCTGCGCCAAGCCCTCAAAATCGACGGGGTGCGGGTGGCGCTGGCCGGGCATGAAGACCCCATCTATGACCTGCACGGGCGCATCGTGCAGATTCAGGCCAGCCACGAGCGCAAGCTCAACCGCATTTTGGACCTCATGCGCGCCGCCGACCAGCCCATGACCATCGCGGACATCTCGCGGACAATGTACCCCGACAAGCGCGCCTATGAGGTGCTGCTGGCGATTGAGGAGGCGGGCGCGCACGTTGAATACCTTTACCAGCACGGCAGCCTCAGCGTCCACAACCTCGCCGAGCTGGAGGCCGAGGATAACCCGGCGCTCCAGTACGTGCTGGCGTAGTGCTGACGTTGTAGAGAAACCGCAACACTTGCTAAACAAGTTTTGAACATCTCCCGGCTAGGATAATCCATGTTCAGGATTAACCGACCGGGAGTTTTAGTATCATGGATGACCATCCTATAGCCACACCGCACTCGCTAGAAACCGCGCTGACGGCGTTTGCCCCCATCGGCCTAGCCGACCTCGGCGAGTCCGCGCTGCTCGACCGAGTGGATGTCAAGTACATCGTCCACACCGACCATCTCGTGGCCGCGCTGGCAGCGGTCAGCGCAGACTACCACATCTTAGAGGTTAATGGTCGGCGCTTGAACGCCTACCAAACGCTCTACTTCGATACGCCCGAATTCGACATCTACCACCAGCACCACAACGGCTGGGGCGACCGTTATAAGGTACGCGCACGGCACTACGTCGGCTCGCATACGGCGTTCTTCGAGGTTAAGCACCGCACCAACCGCAGCCGGACGGTCAAAACGCGCCTGCCCATCAGTGAGGTGACGACCGACCTCAACGGGGAGGCCGCTGCGTTCCTGCACGCCCATACCCCGTTTGACAGCGCGGTCTTGGAGCCGAAACTGTGGAACGACTACCAGCGCCTAACGCTGGTCAGCCCCACTAGCGCCGAGCGCGTCACAGTTGACCTGAACGTCGCGTTCGGATGGGGCGAGGCGTACCATCTGCTGGAGGATGTCGCCATCATTGAGGTTAAACAGGCGTCGCTGTCCCAACCGTCAGCCTTCAAAGCGCAGATGCGTCGTCAGGGGCTGCGCCCACGGGCGTTCAGCAAATACTGCGCCGGGGTTTACACCCTCTACCAGCCGACCAAGCGCAACAACTTTAAGGGATACTTCCGCCACCTCGATAAGGTTACGGGAGGGGTACAGCATGTCGGCCTTTAGTGAGGCGCTGGGATTCTTCGCGCTCAACCTCGCGGTGGTGTTCGTCATCGTCCGCTTCATCTACTACCCCCAGCAGCCCGATAAAAGCTATGTGCTGACGTTTTTTGCGCTCAACACGGTAGTTTACTGGGTCGTCAGCCTGATGCAGGACTCGACCCTCAGCCTCGGCGCGGGGTTTGGCTTGTTCGCCATCTTCTCCATTTTGCGCTACAGGACAGACACGATGCTCATCCGCGAGATGACCTACCTGTTCGTGTTGATTGCGCTGCCGGTCATCAATTCGATGCTGATTGCACAGGGCGCATTAGAAGAACTGGCCGCCGCAAACCTGACTTTGGTGGTGCTGTTGTACGTCCTCGAACGCGGTTGGGGCTTCGTCTATGAGGCGCACAAGGCCATCACCTACGAGCGCATCGACCTGATTCGCCCCGAAAACTGGGAAGCGCTGTTGGCCGACCTACAGGCGCGCACCGGCCTCCCCATCACCCGCGTCGAGATTGGCAGGCTCAACTTCTTGCGTGACAGCGCCGAGGTGCATGTCTATTACCGCCCGGAAGCTGTCCAGCACCCGCGCATCAGCGCCGTCAACCGCCGCCCATCGGGTGGCTCCGACAACGATTAACTCACCTATCCAAGGAGACACATCCTATGTTCAAGAAGCGTATTTTCCCGCTGGTGGTCGCCTGCCTCGCGCTGGCCCTGAGTGTCGGCGGGGCATCGGCACAGACCGCCCGCCCAGAAGGTTGGACAGACGAAACCCACAGCAACGACGCCAGCCTCGACTATCAGGCCGTGTTCCCACAAAACTCGGTCAATACCATTACCCTAACCATCGCGCCGGATGAGTGGCAGGCCGTCCTTGACGACATGACCACTCTCTACGGCGAGTTTGGGGCGCGCCAGAACATGGGCGGGTTTGGGGGTGGCTTCGCGCTGCCCGAAGGCTTTGAGCTGCCCGATGATTTCGAGTTCCCTGAAGGGTTTGAGCCACCCGCTGGCTTCGAACTGCCTGAAGGCTTTGAGCCGCCTGCTGGGTTTCAACCACCCAGTGGATTCGGCGGCGGGATGATGGGCCTCGACGAAAACCCCATCTGGGTGGCGGCTGACCTGACCTTTAACGGGACGACGTGGACGAATGTCGGCTTCCGCCTCAAAGGCAACTCCAGCCTGATGTCGGGCTGGGGGTCAGGCAACTACAAGCTCCCGTTCCGTCTGGACTTCGACCAGTTCGAGGACACCTACCCCGAAATCGACAATCAGCGCTTCTACGGCTTCCAGAAACTGTCATTCAGCAGCAACTGGAGCGACGACTCGCTGCTGCGCGAGAAGGTGACGGCAGACCTGTTCCGCGAGTCGGGCATCGCGTCGGCACAGACCGCCTTCTACGCTGTCTATGTCGATTATGGAAGCGGGCCGGAGTACTTCGGGCTGTATACGGCGGTTGAGGTGATTGAGGATACCGTCATCGAGACCCAGTTTGCCGACGACAGCGGCAACGTCTATAAGCCGGAAAGCACTTTCGCGGCAGGGAGCTTCGACGAGGACGATTTCGACAAGCAGACCAACGAGGACGAAGCCGATTACAGCGATATACTGGCGCTGTACGACGCCCTGCACGCCGAAACCCGCACCACCGACCCCGCAGCGTGGCGCGCTGGCCTTGAGGCCGTCTTTGATGTCGATGTCTACATCCGCTGGCTGGCGACCAACCAAGTTGTGCAGAACTGGGACACCTATGGGCGCATGGCGCACAACTACTACCTCTACAATGACCCCACCACCGGCCTACTGACGTGGATACCGTGGGACAACAACATGGCGCTGGCCGACGGCATGGGCGGCGGCGGCATGATGGCGATGCGCGGGGGTGGCGACGCCAACACTGAGGCGCAGGGACGCAACATGATGCGCGGTGGCGGCATGGGCGCAGCGCTGACCATTGACCTTGCAGGCGCGGACGAAAGCTGGCCGCTCATCCGCTTCATCATGGATGACCCCGTCTATCACGCCCAATACGTCGCGGAGGTGGATGAGGTCAGCCGCACGGTGTTCGAGCCAGAGAAGATGGCGGCAATCTACCAAGCGCTGCATGACCTCATCGCCCCGTATGTGGTCGGTGAAAATGGCGAAATCGCCAACCACACCTACCTGTCATCGGCAGAAGCGTTCGAGTCCGCCCTGCAACAGCTCATCGACCACGCCCAAGCGCGCTATACTGTGGCACAGGAATACGTCGCCTCACAGACCGCGCAGTAAATTCAGTCATCGGCTGGCGGGAATAGGGGTATATCCCCGCCAGCCACAGGAAACACCCGCCCATGCACACCATCCTCATCGTCGATGACAAACTGAGCGCTCAACGCCTGTTGGCCGATTACCTGACCGAGAAAGGCTATCGGGCAGTCTTAGCAGGCAACGGGCGCGATGCGCTGTATGTCGCACGGCACGAGAAACCCGACCTCGTGCTGTTAGACATCATGATGCCGCAGATGGATGGCTACGATTTCATGCGCCATTTCCGCAAGGAGAGCCGCGTCCCAGTCATCATGCTGACGGCCAAGCTGGAAGAAGCCGATAAAGTGGTCGGGCTGGAATTGGGCGCGGATGACTACATCACCAAACCGTTTGGTATGGCCGAGCTGGTCGCCCGCATCCGGGCGGTGATGCGGCGCGCCTACGACGATGCGCCGGTTCAAGACGTGCTGGCGGTCGGCGGGGTCGTGTTAGACCGGGCGAGGCGGGAAGTGCGTGTCAGCAGCCAGCGCATCGACCTCAGCCCATCGGAGTTTGAGCTGTTGGCCGTCCTGATGTCCGCGCCGGGTCAGCAGCCAGCGCATCGACCTCAGCCCATCGGAGTTCGAGCTGTTGGCCGTCCTAATGTCCGCACCGGGGCAGGTGTTCTCTCGGTCAGTGCTGCTGGAACGGCTGAAAGGCAACTCGTTTGAAAATGTCGAGCGCACGATTGATGTGCATATCCGCAACATCCGCGCCAAGCTGGAAGCCAATCCCGCCGAGCCGACCCACATCCTGACCGTGTTTGGGGTGGGCTACCGCTTTAGACCCACCGACGAGCCGTGATGCTGCGCCGGGTGCGCCGGTCACTGGCGCTGAAATGGGTGTTAACCCTGCTGCTGACCAGCCTGATTGGGGTGGTGCTGGTCGGTGTGTTCGCCAGCCGCACTGCCCGACAGGGTTATGACCAACTGCGCCTAGAGGAGGCTCAGGCCAGTTTTACCGAGTCGATGGTGGATTTCTATCGTCTGGCTGGGAGCTGGGACGGCGTAGAGGAAGCGCTGTTTGGGCCGATGGTGCTGCCCGCCGCGCACCTGCCGCCTCCCGATGTGTTCGACGTGATGCCACGGCTGTTTGCCATTGTCGATGAGCAGGGGCGGGTGGTCGTCCCGTTCGGGCCGTTCCAAGCGGGTGATACCCTCCCCGATGAATTGGTTTCAGCCTCTACCAGCATCGAGGTTGATGGGCGGGTGGTTGGGCGGGTGCTGACGATAGAACCCGCGCCCGGCCTTGCCCCCCGTGAGCAGCGCTATATCGACAGCCTGATGCTGGCGGTGTGGGGCGGCGCAGTCGGTGCGGTAGTCGCGGCTGTGCTGGTCGGCGTGCTGCTCTCGCGCCAGTTCCTGAACCCACTGAACGACCTGACCACCGCCATTACCGCCATACGGCGGGGCGACCTCAGCCAGCGCGTCACTGTGCGGACGCTGGATGAGTTGGGGACGCTGGCCGAGGCGTTCAACCAGATGAGCGCCGATATTTCACGCTCGAACCGCCTGCGTAAACAGATGACCGCCGACATCGCGCATGACCTGCGGACGCCGCTGATGGTGTTGGCTGGCTACCTAGAGGCGCTGCACGATGAGACCCTCAAGCCCACACCGGCGCGCTTCGAGGCGATGCAGGCCGAGGTCACCCTGCTGCGCCGCCTGATTGACGACCTGCGTGTGCTGTCGCTGGCCGACGCGGGCGAGCTGCCGCTGCACCGTCAGCCTATTCACCCTGTCGATTTGTTGGTGGCGACTCAGAAGTCCTTCGAGCCGATGGCTACCGAGGCTGGTATCCAAATCACCTGCGAGTCTGAGCTGACGCTGCCGCGCATCTCGGTAGACCACGAGCGCATGGGTCAGGTCTTGGGCAACCTGATGACCAACGCGCTGCGCTACACCCCGCCCAACGGCAAGGTTCACCTGTGCGCCCAGCATCATCCCCGCGGCGTCCGTTTGACCATCAGCGACAACGGCAGCGGGATTGCCCCAGATGACCTCCCCAATATCTTTGAGCGCCTCTACCGCGCAGATGAATCGCGCACCCACAGCCAGACCGAATCGGGTTTAGGGCTGGCAATTGCCAAGGCGATTATTGAGGCACATGGTGGGCAGATTACCGCCGAAAGCACATTGGGCGAGGGAACGCGCATCATGATTACGCTGCCAGCGCTTACGCCTCCCGCCGTGTCACCCGTTTGATGAGCGCACGTACATCTGGCGCGAGGTCATCGGCCAGCTCGGTAAGTGCCGTTGACACCGCCGGGTGTTTTGCGTGTGAAGCCAGCCCGTTAATCGCCGCCAGCCGCACCGCGTCCGACTCATCGGTGAGGGCGGCCAGCAGCGCAGGGACGGTGATTTTTCCGCCGATTTCGCCCAAGACCTCGACCGCGTGGGCGCGTACCG
>JALONW010000011.1 GCA_025454725.1 Anaerolineae bacterium | reverse complement strand
CAAACTCCCCCGTCCGCCGCGAGCCGACGTTTTGAATGGTGATGGTGTAGGTCGCGGTGATTTCCGATTGCCCCGCCGGAATTGTCAGGTTACGCGGCCCCTCGAACAGCGTAATCACGAGGTCGGGCGTGCCGGGGGTGGGTGTGATGGTCGGCGTAATGGTCGGGGTGGCGCTGGGCTGGGGGGTCTGCGACGGCTGAACCGTGGCCGTAGCGGGCGCGGCGACCACCGGCACGGTCGAGCATTGGCTGCCGTACAGCGTCACGAGGCTTCCGGACACCCAACCGAGTGCGCCGAAGTTGTTGAGCTGATACCACGAGTTATCACCCAAGCGACCTACCACCGGGACGACGCTGTTGGTCCCCAGTTGGGTGATGACGTTGAAGTTCGTCCCCGGCCCGCTGCGGAAGTTGACGCCCGTGGTCGGCACGGCGCGGCAGGTCGGGTCGTTGGGGTTGATGACCGGCCCTGATTGGGTGGGCGAGGTCCCGGCGGGTAGGTTGGTCGAGGTGGCTTGGGTCGAGACCACACGCACCGTCAGCGGCACGGGGTCGCTGGCGACCGTGCCACGGTAGGCGATGACCTGAAGCTGCACGTCGCCCGTCACCAGCGGCGTAAAGTCGAGGATGACGTTCTTCTCGCGGTCGCCCGCGCTGGTCTCAGACGAGATGGTCTTGACCGGCGCGCCGTTAGCGGTCATCTGGACGCGGGTGACGCCCACGGCGTCGCGGACGGTGGCCGTCACCAACACCTGCGTGTTGACCCGCGCCTCGCTGCCGTTGGCAGGCGAGTTGATGGTCACAGTCGGTTTGCTGTCCACCTGTGTGGTCGGGGTGGGTGTTGGCAAGGTTTCTTCTTGGTCGGTCAGGTTACAGGCAGAAAGCGCCAGCGCCGCCACAAACAGGACGGCCAGCAGCGCGGTTAGGCGGGAACGGTGCATCTTAGTCACTCCCTCACGGCATCGGGCTTATACATACTCGCATTGTATCATCAACCCGAAAACCGGCACAACGCAACCCCGCCGGGAACCCTATCCCAGCGGGGCGGTCTGGGGTGTTTTGCTACGGCGCGGGCGGGGTGACCGACGGGCGCGGTGTGGAAGTGACGGGGTATGTGCCTTGCATCGTCGCCGTGGCGGTCTGCTCTAGGAACGGCTGGAGGCGAGTCGGGGCGGCCTCGACCGTCGCGCCGAAGTTGGCTGCGCCCGCCGCGTCGCGGGGCAGCAGATAGTCTAGCGTCGGGCCAATCAGCGTGTTGCGCTGCTGTACCCGCGCCGTCTCCACGAGGTCATATTCTTCCAGCGGCATCTGCACGCCGCCGAAGCCAATCAGCATGATGGCGATGAAGAAGGTCAGCAGCATCGGGATAGCAATGAAAATCGCTGAATTCAGGTTGGCGCGCTTGAGCCTTGGGGTGTGGGTCGTCAGCGGGCGCGGGGCGTCCGGCGCGGTCAATTCAGCGATGCGCGCCTTGAGCGCGTCGAATGGGTACGCGCCGTTACGGAAATCCAGCGGCGCGAGGTGGTCAATCAGGCGCGGCGGCTTGGCGTCGGCCACCAGCAGCGGGATGATGTGCTGGCGCGCCTCGGCTGCCGCAATCACCTGCTTCTGAACGTCCTTATCGGCGTTGCTGGCGGGCGAAACCAACACGACCAGCAGTTCGGCGTCGTGTTGGCCGAGACGGCTGAGGTCTTGGGCGAGTTTTTCGGCCAGCGCACGGTTGGCGTCGGCATGGGCGATGGTGATGGGCATGTTTGGGGGTTCCTCTCCTTAGGGTGTGTTTAAGACCCAGCGCAGGGCGTTTACCACGTCCCAGCGTTGGGGGTCGTCCAAGCCTTCACACGGCGGCAGGCCGCGGAAGCCGTCCCGGGTGAAGGCGTACAGTTCGTCGTCACGGGTGCGCGGCAGTCGCGTCTGGAGGTCTGACCAGCCGGGCAGCTCAGATAACCAGCCGCAGGTCTCCGTCAACAGCGCCGCGCCGCGAGTCACCGAGTCTTGGGTCGGCAGAATAGGGTTCATCACGTCCGGCGCGCTGGCGACGGTCGCGCTGTAGTCCTGCGAGGTCTGCGCGACGACGGCAAGGCCAAGGACAAAGGCCGCCTGCGGCGTCAGACCCAAGCGGCGGTAGGCCGCCCGCGCTGGGCGCGAGGCCGCATAGCCGACGCCCAGCGTGGCGACGACGAGGGCGGCGGCTTGCAGCGGCGTGAGTGGGATGGTCAGCGGCACGGCATTCTCGGCGCGCACGTCCAGCGCGAAGGCGGCACGGAACGGCGGCGCGCCGTCAGCGGGGGTGATGTCTGCCGACAGCCACCACAGCCCCGGCGCACTCAGGTCGAGGTTGGCGGTCTCGTATGCGCCCGCGTCCAGACGGTCAAGCGCCACCCGTGCCGCCCGCTGGTCGAGGTTAGGTCGTGAGAACTGCATCATCACCGCCGCCTCGACCGATTCGCCGCCGCGCTCGACCGACAGGTCGAAGGTGTTAAAGCCGGGGCCGCCCGGTGAGGCGGTGATGCCGACGGTGTACCCCTCGACCTCGGCCAGCTGTGCCAGCGGCGGCGCGGTGGTCAGCGCGTCGGGCGGGACAGGGACGGGGGTCGCGGTCAGCCAGCCCGCGCCGACCAAGACCAGCACAGCCAGCGCCGCCTCGGTCGGAAGGGTGCGATTGAAGCCGCCCAAGTGCCCAGTGATGCCGGAAAAGCGCGCCCAGCGCTGTGGGTTGAGCGCAGCATGGTGCAGCGCGCCGACGAAGAGCAGCGCGCCGACCATCGCCACTTTGACCAGCAGCGCGAGGCCGTAGGGGGTAGTCGTCAGCTCGGCGGGACGTACCCACAGCGCAGCGCTGAACACTCCCGATGCTGTCACCATTGCCAGCGCGCCGACGGCATACGGCGAGTAGCGCCGCAGCGCTGCCAGCAGTGCCATCCGCCGGGGTTCGCCGGTCAGCGGGGCAAGCGCGACCGGCATCACCCACGCCAGCGCGACCAGCCCGCCCGCCCAGAAGCCCGCAGCGGTGACATGCGCCCAGTCGAGGAACAGCGCCGTCCACGGTTCGGCGCGGCTGCCCGGCGCGTGGCTAATCATGCTGCTGGCAGCCAGCCCCAGCGCCAAGCCCGGCACGGATGCCGACCACGCGGCGCGCACCCAGCCCGGTTGGTCGGCGCGGTTGGCCGCCGCCAAGATGAATAGGCCGCCGACTGCCGCGAGGACAATCATCCGCAGATTCCAGACCTGACCGAAACGCGTGCTGGTGCGGACGACCTCCCACAGCCGGTCGGACAGCACGACGCCGAAGTCTGCGCCGAAAAACGCGCTGGTCTGCTGCAGGAGTGCGAGAATCTGCGCCGCCAACGTGATGCCCAACCCCGTCCACATCAGCACGCTCAGACGGTGCATGACGCGGGGCGGCAAACCGCCTGCCTTGTGCGAGGCGCTGCCCCACGCGGGCAGCAGCACCCCGTTGTAGACCACCGCCGCGCCAAACGACAGCATCAGCCCGACCAGCATGGCCGCCCGCCAGACTGTCTCAGTCGGGTCGGTCAAATTTTCCGTCCCCGTGCCGCCTGCGCCGCTGGCCGCCCCGACGCTAAACGACCGGCTTTCGGCGATGACATGGCCGTCGCTGGCGAACGCCAATCTCAAGTCAACGAGATAGGTTCCGTCTGGCAGGTCGGGCGGCAGGCGCACAGCAAGGATAGAGGGCGTGTCGAGGTCAGCCTCGGCCTCCGCGATTACTACTCCGCCGGGGCCGCGCACGCTGATACGGCTGAAGGCCGGTTCCAGCGATTCACTGAACCAGTACTGGGCGCGGGCGGGGCTGCGGTCAAGGACTGCGCCGTCGGGTGGCACAGCGCGGATGAGAAAGCCATGCGCCTGCGCCGGGAGGGTGAGGGCAATCAGCAGTAAGGCAAGCGAAACAAAGGCGGCGGTGCGGCGCATGGGAGTGGTCAATCGAGTTTGAAGCGGTCAGGCGAGTCGGGGTCTTGGGGGTCGGTGGACGGCGTGGCGTCGCCGTCGGGGGGCAAGTCGGCGTCTTCGAGGGCGCGGCTGCGGATGTAGGCGTATACCATCATACCGAAGAAGGCGACCGCTACCGTAATCGCAATCAGCTCATCGAAGACGCCTAACGCGCCGTGTGCCAAGAAAATAACCATATTTTCACCCGTCCTTTCGACGTTGTACTTTCTAGTATAGCAAAAAAGCCCGCACGTTTGTGCAGGCTTTCACGAATGACTCAGTTTATCGGTGAATGCCTAGGTGGCAGACGACTTGGGGCGGGTGAGTAGGAAGGCCAGCGCACCGAACAAAGGAATCAGCAGGATGATGAGCGTCCAAGCCAGCCGTTCGCCCTCGGTCAGAGGCTGACGCGCGATGCGCATTAGCGCCACGACCACCAAACCAATCCAGACGGCCACCAATACCAGATTGAGGAGTTGGGCGACCATAAATCCGTTGTTAATGCCCATATGCTTCCATGGGTCAAATCCTCTTAAAGCCATCTTTAGACTGTCTGTCCTATTATAACACAGGACATTGTGTCTTAACGCACAGACAGGCTTAACCCTCGCATTTTGGGGAACTATGCTTGCTTGAGCAACAGCGTGCGCGTGATTTGTTCGAGGTGGTCGGCGTCGTGGTGGCCGACCTGCTGCATCAGGTCAAACAGGGTGAGCAGGCCGTATTCGGCGTGGATGCCGGTGCGTCCCAACTGCTCAATGCTCAGGTTGGCGTAAAACTCGACGAGCCGGGTGCGATCGGCGGCCATGTCCTCGACCACCGCAATCGGGTCCTGCTCGTTGTAGCGCCCGTCGATGACCATCTGGAGGTGGTCACGCGGGACGAACTTGGGGTTGTCCTGCTCGATGACCGAACGGGCGCGCTCGTGGAAAATCGCGTTGAAGTCGTGCAGGTGACACAGCGCTTCCAGCGCCGTCCAGCCGCCCGCGCCGCCGTCGCGCCATGTGGTCAGGTCAGTGGGCGCGGTGGCGCGGATGATGTGGTCAATCGTCTTCATGTTGCGCTGCATCAGCGCGACATGGCGGGTCTGTAGGCGGGTTAATACGGCGTCGAGGTGTTCCATAGGGCGGATTCCTTCGGTTTTGGGGAAGTCAGGCGCAAAGCTATTGTTTGGTGCGGTTGTGCGTGCCCAATCTTACCCCATAACATGCGCTAGGAACGTTACTCGCGTTCGGCCAGCAGACCACCTTAGATGGGTGAGGGTTCAGGTCTGATCAGGAGCAATCGTCCAACGGAGCTTAGGGGTTCGGTGTTGCCCCTTTCCGCAGGTAGACATGGAAACCACTATCGACTGCCAGTAGGTCGTAGTCTGGGGCGATGACCTCGGCGAGGACTCCGCGTGCATCGAGGTAGTCATAGAGATTTCGGTATTCTCCTCGACAGGCGGCGCAGGCATCAGAGCGGAGTATGACTAGCGTGGGCTGGTACTGGCGCATGTCCTCGGCGAAGTTTGCAAGGTATTCCTGCATATGGTCTGGTATGACATGGGCGGGATCGGTGTAGTGCGCGCCGGGGTACTGATAGTAGGCTACAGGGAAAACCTGAACCATAGGATAGCGGGAGGCATTGCGACGGTTCATCGAAGGCAACATCGGGTAGGCTGGGCCGGGTTCTGTGTTGACAAACATAACCGCCTCGCCTCGCTGGGTATAGGTTTCAACGTATGGGGCGAAATGAAACATTAGAAGACGTTCTGCAGCTTGTGCTTTCCCAGTGATACTGCGAAGACCAAATAGAATGATCCCAGCAGAACCAAACACCGCAGCAGTAATTAAAGTCATCTTTACTAATTGTTGAGACTTCACCGTAAGACGAACGCTGTACCATGCAACCCCCTCGGCCACAAGCAAAATCCAAATAATGGCACTGGTAAATAGAACTGGTATGGTGTGGTAAAACCAGCCTTTGCCTTGTAATGTCACACCGATCAAAGTGCCAATTCCCATGGCACTTAGAGCCAGCATCAAACCACTCGATACCAGACGATAACGATAACGAATGGTGAATATAACAAACGGAATAAGTGCGGTTAAACCATGAAAAAGGAGAGGAAATACCTGTTGTTCCCATGGTGCGGGAATATAAGCGGCATATCCCTGTCCCAAACGGCTAATTAATATGATGAAGGCTTGGAATATATTGGGGTTAAATGCAAAGTAGACAACATGAAGCCCCGCAATCAACGCTATCCCTGCTATCTCAGGCGTGCGGATGAACCATCGGCGAGAAACCAACACGCCCACTATCTCGACTAATACAGCAGCAACCACGAAGAAAGGTTTTATGGAGATCCCTATACCCGCCAATAGTCCAATCATTAATCCAATCGGCCAGCCGATGGGTTTATCTTCACGTCGTAAGATACGCAGCACAAGGAAGGGCAAGTAGAACAATACAAAAAAATGCTCACGCTGTCCCCACTGAAAGATGACCATGAGAAACCATGAGACTACTGCTAGACCCCAAAGTACTGCGCCGCAAACCGGACGGTTATCCCTAAAGAGCCAGAAAATTAACCCCATCGTCGTAAATAGTAGGGTCATCATGGAAATTTGGAACGTAACTGTGAGAGGCCAGTCTGTCACCCTTGCCAGTGCTGCGGGGACTGTGTTAAGGAAATGTATCGTCGGAAAGTTGTTTTCCTCATAGTCCACGTAAGGGAGTTCACCGTCCAGTAAATTTTGACCAATTTCGAGATATAAGGCTGCGTCTGGGCTGAGATGGTGGGGTTGTGCCACGATGCCGATCAGAGTGATAACAAACACCGTTCCTGTCAACATCGCGAATATGCGCCAAATCACATTCTGTATATGGTTTACAGCTGAGTTGTAAGCGATCCCGTCCGTTATCATCGGGTTCTCCTGCATTTACTTGGGTTAGCGGATATAGACATGAAAATGCTCATCACCGCCCCAAAACCGATACAGTCGCATGGCTTCAGAAGTGAAGAAACCTTGTTGCTCTAGGTAGATGTCGAGCGCCAAACCGTCTGGGCAAGCCACGCACTCTTGGCGGCGTACAATGACGACTGATGGCCTCTGTTGCAGAATGTCTTGCTGTAGATTTGTTAAATATTCCTGTGCATAGATGGGTACATTGTGTTCTTCTGAGGTGTGGTCTTCTTCTAGACGATAATACGCCAGCGGAATTGGGTGAGCGACGGCATAACGAGAAGCATTGCGCCGACCGATGGCTGGCAGAACGGGATAACCGGGAAATAAGCTGCTATCGACCAAGATAATGGCATCACGCCTCGCAGAATGGGTTTCGATGTATTGGATAAGTGGCGTGGATAAAGCATAACGAACACGGATGTTTTGAAGGGATTGTGCATAAAACAAAGTGGCAAAGATCACCACCGTTGCTAAAACGATTAACCGTAGTTGACTGCGCGTCTGCACCCATCGGGTTTCGCTGATGATAAATATCCCAGCTATTACAATTAAAAGTACAAACAAATCAGCCGGGATGCGCTGGTAATCCCATCCCTTTTGTTGAGTGAGGTAGGTTATTAAACCCCCTAGGGATGCATAAGCAAATGTGTCGGTAATAGCCGAAAATGGACGACTGGAGGATGTTCGAACCAGCACCGCACCAATAGAGATACTCAAGACTATATAGAGGATCGGTTTGGCGGAAAATATCACGTAAAGAGGGACGTTATAGTAAGCGCCATACCCCTCATTCAGGCGTGAAAGCAACATGGTGAACGCGGCCAATAAATCGGGTTGGAGGAGGAAATACAGCCCATAGAACAGCGTAAACCCCAGTGCGCCATAGACCTCTGGGGTAAAAAGATGGAGTTTACGCTTTCTAATCCACCAGATCAGCTCAGGTACGCCTACGATGAAGATAAAGTGTGGCTTAATCCCGACGGCGAGGCCGGAGACAACCCCGATGACCAGCGCTAACCGTTTGGGGGGGACTTGTCCATCCCAGCGGGCAGAACGCAGGATGAACCACAGCAGAACCAAAAGGGCGAAAATATGCTCTCGTTCGCCCCAAATGTAGCTGAGGTAAAGGTAAGCCGAAAATCCTATTACCCCAGTCGTTAGCCAATATGACCAGCGGTGCAGGTTCGGCCAGAAACGCCTAATCAGCGCCGCACTGTAGAACGCGCTCCCCGCCACCAAAATCCACATGAGCAGCATGAATGGCACAGTGGAAGGGACGCTGAACCATCGCCCTAACAGCGCAGGGAGCGCACTCAAGTAGTGAATCAACGGGAAGTTCACCTCTTCGTAGTCCACGTAGGGGCGCTGACCGTCTAGGATTTTCTCGCCCATTTCGAGATACATCGCGGCGTCATCGTTCACCCATAGCGGTAGGGCAAAAAGGTGGATAAGCAAGACCAATAGGATGGCCCATGTGAGACGGTTAGCCGTATTATTGGGCTTTAAATGTTCAATCATTGGGCGGTATATAACCCTTCCGCATATGAGATATAGATATCCAACGCCAACCCGTCTCTTCGACCAGAGTGAGGGGAATGTTACTCGCGTTCGGCCAGCAGCCAGCTCCAAGCGCGCCACGACATGGCCGCACCGGTACAGACCCCGATCACCAGCAGGCCAGCGTAGATGGGAGATAGGTCGGGCGACAGTGGGACGACCAGCCGCATCAGCGCGGCGACTGCCACACACGCGGCGGCGGCATAGTAGCCGAGGTAGTAGGGTCGCCCCTGTAGGATGAGGTGCATCCGCTGGCTGAGCCGTCCCAGCACCCACAACAGCGCGGCAATTGCCAGCGTCCCCAGCCCGCCCAGCCCGATGATGCCCAACGCGGGGAGTGTGACCAACATGACCGGCGGCGTCTGGGTCATCATGCGGTACAGGCGGATGCTGAGAACCAGCAAGGTGATACCGGCTACCGCGTACAGCAGGTCGGCGGCAGGGTCGCCCGGCGCGCCGACGTTCGCCTCGCGAACGCTGGCGACCGCATAGAGGATAATCGGCACGGCCAACCCAACCCAATGGGTTTGTTTGCCAGAGAATCGCCCATAGAAGCGCGCAATCAGCAGGGTGACTGCCATGGTGAATGACAGCGGGAACCACGAGAAGAGGATGAAGGCTTGGTAGACGGAGATTTCTCGCATGAGGGGTGGGGGTTCCGTTTGCGGGCGGGTAGCGATACCTATATCTCTATATTGTACCGTCAGACCCGCCCGGCGTTGTTGTTAGGATTGCGCGCCGGGGGCTACATCACCTCGACGCACAGGGCGACAGCTTCACCACCGCCGAGGCACAGCGCCGCCACGCCGCGCTTGAGGCCGTTGGACTTGAGCGCATGGATAAGCGTGACCAAGACCCGCGCCCCGCTCGCGCCCAGCGGGTGACCGAGGGCAATCGCGCCGCCGTGGACGTTGACCTTCTCCAGCGGGACGCGGTGTCCGTCGCGCTCAAGGCCGCGCAGGTCGGCCAGCACCTGCGACGCGAACGCCTCATTCACCTCGAACAGGTCTACATCGTCCGCCGTCCAGCCAGCCCGCGCCAGCGCCACCGGGATGGCCTTGACTGGCGCGTAGAAAATCCACTTGGGGTCAACGGCGGCCTGACCGTAGCTGACAACTCGTGCCAGCGGGGTGTGGCCGTTCGACTCGGCGTAAGCCATGCTGCTGACGACCAGCGCCGCCGCGCCGTCGTTCATACCGGGGGCGTTGCCCGCCGTCACCGCGCCGTCGGTCTCGAAGGCAGGCTTGAGCGCCGCCAGTCCTTCGACCGTGGTCTCGCGCCGGATGGGTTCATCGGCGTCGATGATGGTATCGCCCTTGCGCCCCTTGATGGTAATGGGCGCGATTTCGGCGCGGAACTTGCCCGCGTCCGTGGCTTCACCGGCCAATTTGTGGCTGCGATAGGCGAATTCGTCCATCTCGCGACGACTGACTTCCAGTTCGCGCCCGATGAACTCTGCCGCGTTGCCCATGCCCCAGTCGCACAGGCTGCACCACAGCCCATCGGTTTGGAGCGCGTCACGCAGCTTGACCTCGCCATATTTGTTGCCCTGACGGATGCTGTCGTTGAGGTACGGGGCGCGGCTCATGCTCTCTGTGCCGCCCGCGAGGTAAACCTCACCGTCGCCCGCTTTGATGCCGTTCGAGGCCAGCATGACCGATTTTAGGCTGCTGCCGCACACCTTGTTGACGGTGATACCGCCGATGCTGTCCGGCAGGCCCGCGCCGACGCTGATTTGGCGGGGGAGCGCTTGCCCCGTCCCCGCGCTGACGGTGTTGCCGACGATGACCTCGGCCACGTCTGCCGGGTTGATGCCGCTGCGCTCAATGGCGGCACGGAAGGCGACCTTGCCCAGCTCGGCAGCGCTCAGGCCAGCCAGTCCGCCGAGAAACTTGCCCTGCGGGGTGCGCGCCGCGCCGAGGATGACGACTTGGGAGTTAGAGGTTTGGCTCATGATGTCCTTTTTCGTTTTCCATTTGTCTTGCCGAAGGCCAAAAGCAGTCTTTAGCCGCTGACAACAGGGAATTTCCCCGTTCAGCGGCGATTTTTTTGCGATGGTCACTACTTTAATGGCAAGCCTACGGCGCGGCAAGGAAAGGAATCGTTGGACTTCTGACCGGTTTTGGGGTGGAGCTTTTGTGAAACCGGCGGTTACACCTCCCGCTCGGTCTCGCTTCACAAGCCGGGCAGGGCGTCGTACAATCTTCCACGCTTCTGCTAACCGATACTTTACTGCGTGGGGAACACACCATTATGACGACGACCGTATTTCATCCGGGCTGGGTGCTGTGGATGACCGGCCTTTCTGGGGCGGGCAAGACCACCATTGCCCTAGAACTTGACCGCCAACTGCGCGCACGCGGCGTCCGCACCGAGCGCCTTGACGGGGACGTGGTGCGCGAGGGGCTGACCCGCGACCTCGGCTTCACCAAAGAGGACCGAGAGAAGAACATCGACCGCGTGACGTTCGTCGCTAAGCTGCTCAGCCGCAACAACGTCGGCGTAGTCTGCTCGTTCATCTCGCCGTATAAGGCCATGCGCGACCACGTAAAAAAGGAAGTCACCAACTGCATCGAGGTCTTCATCGACGCGCCGCTTGAAGTGGTCGAATCCCGCGATGTGAAGGGCTGGTACAAGAAGGCACGGGCGGGCGAGGTACAGAATTTCACCGGCATCAACGACCCGTTTGAAGCACCGGAATTGCCGGACATCCATGTCCGCACCGACCAGCTTTCACTGGAAGAATCGGTGGCGAAAATCATCAGCTATCTTGAGGTGAACCACCTTATCCCGACCGCCAACGCCTAACATCCGTCGAGGAGACTTTTCCCATGCGCCGTTTCATCATCGACACCGACCCCGGCGCGGATGACGCCGCCGCGCTGATTATGGCGCTGAACCACCCGCATATCCGCATCGAAGCTATCACCGTGGTGGCAGGCAACGTCGGTCTGAGCAAGACCGTCCAAAACGCGCTGTTTCTGGTCGAGGCGTGCGGCGCATCGGAGCGCGTGCCGGTCTACGCAGGTGCTGACCGGGCGCTGGTGGCCGCCGAGCAGGAACAAGCGGCGGAAGTCCACGGCGGCGACGGACTTGGTGACATCGGGCTGACGCTGACCGGGCGCACGCCCGCGCCCGGCCATGCCGCCGACGCTATGATTCGACTGGTGCGCGCCTACCCCGGCGAAATTACGCTGGTGACGTTGGGGCCGCTAACCAATATCGCGCTGGCGCTGCGCCAAGACCCCGGCCTCGTCGGGTTAATCCCCCGCGTGGTGGTGATGGGCGGCGCGCCGGACGGCGAGGGCAATACGCGCAAAAATCCCACTGCCGAATACAACATCATGGCCGACCCAGAGGCGGCGGACGAGGTATTCCGCGCTGGGCTGCCAATTGAGCTGGTCGGGTGGGATATGAGTGTGAAATATGGCCTGCTCACGCTGGACGAAATCGAGGCCATCCGCGCTATTGGGACGCCGCTGGCGGCCCTGCTGGTTGATATTCAGCGGCAGGTGGTGGCCTATTGGCTGAAAGATTACGGCTACCCGGCGGTTTGCTTCCCCGACCCGCTGGCGATGGCGATTGCGCTCTCGCCCAGCATCGCGCAGTCTGAGCCGATGCAGGTCGGCGTCGAACTGGTCGGAACGCTGACCCGTGGGATGACCGTGGTCGAGCGCCGCAAACACCGTGCCGTCCCCAATATGCGGGTCGTGACGCAGGTTGACCGGGCGTGGTTTGTCCAGCTCCTGCGGGCGGCGGTGCGCTAAGTATTGGGTTTGGGCGGCAGGCTGCTGGGGCCGAAGCCCAACGGCAGCAGGCCGTCCAGCGGTGCATCGGCAGTAATGTTCCCGTCAAAATCGACCATCACCACGCGCAGTTTGGGCGCGAATTCATAGAGCATCTGGCGGCAGGACCCGCACGGTGAGCCGCCGTTGCGCGTGGCGACCACCAACAGGTCGAACGCCTGTCGCCCTTCGCTGACCGCTTTGACCAGCGCGGTGCGCTCGGCGCAGATGCACGAGGGGTAAGCCGCGTTCTCGACGTTGCAGCCGGTGTAGCGCGTACCGTCGGTGGCGTGCAGTGCCGCCCCGACCGCGTAGCCGGAATAGGGGATATAGGCAAAACCGGCGGCCTTGATGGCCGCCGTAATCATGTCTTGTAGGAGCGTATCGGTCATCGGTGGTGTGGCCTAGTCGGTTTCGGGTTCCAGTTCAGCATCATCGAGACTGGGGGTGTTGCGCGCTTTCTCAGCGCGCTCGTCCTCCTCGTCAGCAGTTAGCGGCTTTAGGCGGATGACCGTCACCTTGCGGATGCGCCGCCCCTCAAGGCTGTGGACGTGCGCTTCAACCTTGCTGTCCAGATTAACGACCTCGTTGGGGGTCGGGACGCGCCCCAACACGGTGTAAATCAGCCCCGCCAGCGTATCGCTGTCCTCGCTGGATAGGTCGGTCTTGAGCAGGTCGTTCAGGTCGTCGATGTCAAGGCTGCCGTCCACGAGGTATTCCCCGTTGCCCATGTCACGCCACTCGGCTTCCTCGTCGTCGTCATATTCGTCGCGGATGTCCCCGACAATTTGCTCAAGCAGGTCTTCGATGGTCACCAGCCCAGCCGTACCGCCATATTCATCGACCACAATCGCCATGTGGGTGCGCTTCTGGCGCATCTCTTTAAGCAGGTCGTTGGCCTGTTTGGTCTCTGGGACGAAGTGGACGGGGCGCATCAGGTCGGTGACAGTCTTGTAGCGCTCGCGGTTGCCGTTGTGGTAGGCCATCAGCAGGTCCTTGGCGAATAGCACGCCGCGCACGTTGTCGATGTTGCCGTCGTAGACCGGGATGCGCGAGTAGCCGCTGTTGATGAAGACCATATCGACCGCCGCAATCGAGGACGCGCCGTCAATCGCCACGATGTCGATGCGTGGGACCATCAGTTCGCTGGCCTGCGTCTGGTTGAGCGACAGCACCGAGTCAATCATCTCGCGCTCGCCAGACTCGATGCTGCCGCTGGTGTGGGCTGCATCGACCAGTGTCATGATTTCTTCTTCCGTGACCCGGTTCACGAGGTCGTCACCGCCAAAAGTAGATGAAATGACGCGGCTGAACGCCATCAATATTGCCGTCAGTGGGCGGCAGACCAGCGCCAGCACGCGCAGCACCCCCGACAGCGGTGAGGCCAGTCGGTCGGCATGAACCGTCCCCAGCGACTCTGGCACGAGGTAGCCGATAATCATGGTCAACAGCGCTGTAATGATAATCGCCAGCGTATAAACCGCCCAAACCGGCAGGCCATCAGCTGTAATCAGAGGGGCAGCGAAACCATAGGCCGCTACCACTGTGATGGCGGCTTGCAGTCCGGTCGTCACCAGCATATAGGTCAGCCGCGTCTCATCCGGCTTATCGGCCAGCTTGAGCAGACGGCGGGCGCGCTTGTTGCCGTTCTCGGCCTGTTCGCGCACCGTTGTCAACCGCACATTCGACAGCGCACCATAGGCCAACGCGACCAGCGCGTGGATGCCGATTAGCACGCCGACGAGGGTTAAAGCGGTTGTAGGGTCTATGTCCAAGGTCTTCTATCCTTACTCAGGGTAAACGCAAAAACGACGCATACCACGGGGGTATACGTCGCGAAATAAGACAACCTGTGACGGGACTGATGTTCAGGGCGTCTGAGGGTGCTTCGGGGAGGGTTGTCGGGCGATGAGCGGGTCATTGTCCGGTCTTAGGCCGATGGATTCGGCACAATATGATTTTGACTATAGCACACCGATAGGGGGTGGGCAAGTCCAGCGGCGCAAGATTAACCAAACTGTTACAACGAACCGCCCGCCGCCCGAATCAGCGCATGGAGAAGGACGTTCGCGCCCAGCACCACATCCTCCCAGCGGCTGTCCTCGTTGGGGTTGTGGCTGATGCCGTTGATGGATGGGATAAAAATCATCCCCGTCTCGGTGAACGGCGCAAGGATTTGCGCGTCATGCCCGGCGTAGCTGGTCAGCACTTCCGGAGAGGGCAGGCACAACCCGGCACAGGCGTCGCTGATGGCTTGCATGATGCGCGGCGACATCTCGGCGGCGGGCATGTGTTGGACGCGCTTGTCCTGCACGTCGAGGTTGTAGCGCCCGGCGTAGCGCCCGGCCAGCGCCAACAAATGCTGTTCCATCGTCATGAGGGTCGCTTCATCGGCGTGACGCACTTCACACAGCACAGCGGCTTTGGCTGGGATGGTGTTGAATACGCCCGGTTCGACCTTAATCTTGCCGCAGTTGAACATCCCGCCGGGAAAGTCGAGGTAAATGGTGTCATGCGCCTCGGTGATAAATGCCGCCGCCCCCCGCAGCGCGTCGCGCCGCATATCGAAGTCGGTCGTCCCCGAATGGCTGGCCTCGCCGAGGAAGGTAATGAGATAGGTTGTGCGCCCGACCACGCCATCGACCGATGCAAGGCGTTTCCCGCTGCGATACAGGCGGCTGCCCTGTTCGATGTGCAGTTCAAGGTAACCTGCCACCTGTTCGGGTGGGCGGGCGGCTTGGTACATCTCGTGTAGGTCGTTGACGATGATGCCGGTGCGGAACAGCGCCGCCCGGAACGCGCCGATGGTCTCGGCGTCGCGGTGGGCGGTTAGGTCGCCCAAGCGCCCGGTCAGGCCGCGGCTGCCCAACATCGACTGCCACGCGCCTTCTTGGTCGGTGAAGCTGATGACCTCAAGGTTGACCGGCAGGCGCAGCCCAGCCTCGCGAATGGTGCGGAGGCACTCCAGCCCGGCGCAGATGCCGACCGCGCCGTCGAAGCGGCCAGAGTTGAGCGACGAGTCGAGGTGTGAGCCAACCAAAAAGGATGGGTCGGCGGCGCTCTGGGTCATGACCAAGATGCCGCTGGTATTGCCAATGGCGTCATCGCGCAGCACCAGCCCCGCGTCTTCGATGCGGTTGGCGAACCATGCGCGGGCTTCGAGGTCTTCGTTGGAGAGGGCGAGGCGCGTGACCCCTCCCTCGGCGGTCGCGCCGATGGCCGAGAGGTCATCGAAATCGGCGCGCAGTCGGTCAGGGTTGATGCGGAGGTCTGCGGTATCCATGAAGGTGGGGGCTTTGCCCGCTGGGAGCGATAAATTCCTAAGAGATGCCCCCATTATAGGCCCACACCCCCGCGCCCGAAAAGCGCCGCCTGCCCGCTGGTTGGGCTATAGGCTGGAGGGAATTGTCGATATTTTGTTGTGGTATGAAAAAAACGGGTTAAAATTTGGCAGCGCAGACGCAGGATGTAGGGACGATCAAAATGCAGGTGTTCATCAGCTATCGCAACCTAGTAGAGTACCGCGAGTGGACGGAACGCCTAAAGGCATGGTTGGAAGAACGCGGTTATACGGTGTGGCTTGACCGCTACAACATCGAGCGCGGCATCGCCGCTGACAGTCTGACATGGCGTCAGGCGATTGCTCGGGGTATCCGCGAGTCACAGGTGATGTTGGTTGTATATGCGCCAGAATGTTTTAACAGCAAAATCGTCATAGACGAGTGGGCTTTAGCCGAGGCCAACGGCCTGCACATTTTCTTTTTGATGGTGAAGAATGTCCCTGTAAAAGATGTTTTGCCGGGTTACGTTGGGATTCAGCATCTTGATATGGAAAGCCATCCTAACCCGTGGGGAACGATTGAAGCCGACTTAAAAAAAGCCGTTGCTGCGCCTCGTGTCCCGTTGGTTGACTCATTTGGCGACTATATGCGCGGCGCATTAGAGACCTTCTTTCAGCTTATTGATCATCGTACCAGTGATCATGCTTTCGGCGAATTGGATGTGCAAATGGAGAATACACCGGGACAGGTGCAGTCGCCGCCTACTATGCCAGCCCCCAAATACAGCCCGATGCAGTCTAAAATGTTTCTACGCGAAGGGTTGAATCAGTCAGACGAGGCCACTCCACCAGAAGAAATCGAAATCGGGTCGTTGAAAGAAGGTATGGACAAACTCGGCGGACGCTTACTGCTACTGGGGGAACCGGGTGCGGGCAAGACCTTTGCTCTATACCAGTATGCCCGTAGTACTCTTAAACGTCGTTTGAATGATCCTGTTAGTGAACCGTTACCCATTTATTTGATCTGTTCTACATGGCAGTATGGACAGACGCTCATGGACTGGATTCACAGTCAATGGCCGACACTCAGCAATCTCCAAGAAAGCGATTTATCCAAAACATTATTACTGTTAGATGGGTTTGATGAATTAGGTACAAGCCGCACTAGAGAAGTTGAACGTGAAATAGAAGAAACAACTGAAAACGAGCATGGAACAAAAATCCTTAAAAAGGTAAAAATAACCGAATATTATGATCCTCGCCCACCTTTTCTCGACCTTATGCTCAAAACTGGGCGAGTGCTGCTTTCATGTCGAATCAAAGAATATCAAGATTTTAGTACAAAATTAAACTTAAATGGTGCAGTAACAATGCGCCCGTTGACCAACACACAAATTCAGGATTATCTAAGTGATTTACCTGATCTATGGTATGCACTTTCCACAGATAAAGACTTATTGAAAGTTATGCGAACCCCACTCCTGTTGAGTTTATTTGCTTTTGGTTATCGCGACGCACCTGAATCTGCTCGCGCTTTACGCGACCTTAAGGCGGGAGAACTCAGTGAAGCGATTTTTAATCAA
Organism: Anaerolineae bacterium; assembly: GCA_025454725.1. GTDB lineage: Bacteria > Chloroflexota > Anaerolineae > Aggregatilineales > Phototrophicaceae > Flexicrinis. The sequence continues at coordinate 7,221 of JALONW010000011.1, read as the reverse complement.
TATGTCTTAGAACGTTTTAAACGAGAAGCGATACGGTTTGAAGAAATGGAGCAGACGTCGCCATTCACCTTGAATGAGATATACGAAGTTCTTGGTCATATAGCAATGGTTAATGCTAGTGGTCAAGGATATATACAAGATAATGTATTGCATTACGATGATTTTGAGAGAATGTTAAAAAATAGAACTAGCGTAGAGATTTTCGCCGAGTATGCGATTTTGTTACATTTGCTAGTGCCAATTGAGAAAGCATTGCGCTTTATCCACTTACGTTTGCGGGATCATTTCGTGAGGGCATACTGTTATCCACGTATTGGAAATGAAGAGTATTATAGTTTTAGTTTTAACCCTGCACACGCTCTTGCCAGCTTGCCGAATTCTGAAGCTTCAAACGTCTTGGTGTCACAATTACGACACAAAAACAGTAAAGTACGGCAATATATAGCAGAAAGTTTAGATAAGATTGGTTGGAAACCCAAAACTAAAGAACATAAAATTGCTTATGCTCTTGCAAAACAAAATTGGTCGCATCTGATTTCTTTTGGTGAAATGTCAATCGAGGTGTTAATTACGGAGCTTGCTAATCAAGATAAATATGTTCACTTAAAAATAGTGGAAGTATTAGCGGAAATCGGCGATAAAGGTGCATTGGAGTCGTTGCTTACTGTTCTTAGAGATGGAGATAATCATGTACGGGCGACTGCAATACTGGGATTGGGGAAAATTGGCGATATGCGGGCGGTTAAGCCGCTAATTGATATGCTTAGAGATCAGAATTTTGTTGTTCGTCGATATGCTTCTAATGTTTTAGATAAACTTGATTGGGTTCCAAAAACAGAGGAGCATAGAGTTGCTTACGCTTTTGCCAAAGGAGATTGGTCATATCTTGTATCATTAGGTGTGATTGCGGTTGATTATCTGATTGCTGCACTTAAGTATGAGGATACTTGGGTTCTTAGAAATATAGCGGAAACACTGGGTGAAATTGGTGATGTGCGGGCGATTGAATATTTAGTTACTATACTTAAGAATGATAATTGGTATACAGCAATAGATGCTGCTAAGGCCTTAGGCAAAATTGGTGATATACGATCAGTTGAGCCGTTGATTATTGCGCTTAATAGTAAAGACAGGCTAGTACGTATAAGTGTTATACAGTCGCTTGGTCAAATCGGTGATTCACGAGCTACGGAACCATTATTGGATCTGTTAGATGACCCCATAGTCAGCCAATACGCCCAAGAAGCCCTACAGAGCATCGGAACACCAGAAGCGTTAGCGGCATTGAAATCATGGTGCAAAAATCAATCCGGGAAATAACCCCTATAACCCGCCCCGCCGCAAACAGCTCATGTGGGGGTAAGATAGTCGTCCTATGCTAGAGGGGATAAACCCCCATTCGGCGGGCGGACAGCCGCCCGGAAGGACGGAAAACAGGCTATGGAACTCCCAACGTTTAACTTCGCGGGGCGCGTCGCACTCATCACTGGCGGCGGAGCGGGCATTGGATTGGCCGCTGCCGAGGCGTTCGGGCGCGCTGGCGCGTCGGTGTGCATCATGGACGTGAACCCCGACCGCAGCGAACGCGCCGCCGAGGCGGTCATCGCGGCGGGCGGCGACGCCATCGCATTTGATGGTGATGTCGCCAACCGGTTTCAGTCTTCCGCCGCCATCGAATCGACCCGCGCCAAATTTGGCCGGGTCGATTTTCTGCTCAACGCGGCGGGTGTGTTCCGGTCAGGTGAGGCACTGCTGCTGGACGAATGGGACTGGCGGCGGGTGGTCGATGTCAACCTGACCGGCACATTTTTCATGACTCAGTTGCTGGGGCGCGTCATGGCTGACCAAGGCGGCGGCGTAATCGTCAATTTTGCCGCGACCGGTGCGCGCAGTGAAGGTGTGTCGTATGTGGCGAGTAAGGCCGGGGTGGTCGGCCTGACCCAACAGATGGCGCGGGAACTTCAGCCCTACAGCGTGCGAGTCAATGCCATTTTGCCCGGCGCAGTCGGTGAGGAAGACATGCCCGCTGGGACGGTCAGCGGCGGCACGCCCGCCGACATCGCCAACGCGGCGCTGTTCCTGTGCAGCGACGCCGCCCGCTTCATCACCGGCCAAACGCTGACCATCGACGGCGGCGCAAGCCTACACGGTGAGGGGTGAGGGGTGTAGAGGCGAGGCTTGCCCGCCCGTTTGCAAATATGCGCCTCGCTTGCCGCTGGAGGCTCAAGCCTCCAGCTACATAAAACAGCGAAGCCCACTAAAGGGGCTGTTTTGACTAAGGTGAGTTTCGTTTTAGGCGCAAAAGCGACGGGCAAGCCCCTTTAGTGGGCTTCCCGTCGCAGCGGATAGCTTGGGGTTTTGAACCCCAAGCGGATTGAGGGTGAAATCTCGTTAAAGGTTTGCAAACACCCCCTCATTACCTGTTATGGGCGCACCAACAGCGACAGTAGGCCGGGTTCGACCGTGTAGAGCAGGTCTGTCCCGCTAAAATATTCGCCGTCCAACTCTAGGTCGAGCGGGGTTTGGGAGGTCAGGCGCAGCGCATGACCACGGGCAGCGCGCACGAACGGCGATGACAGGTGTGCACCAGTGTAGACCTTATTCAGCAGGTTGACGGCGGCCACGCGACCGCAGTCGTGCATGATAATCACATCGAGCTGGCCGTCATGGGGACTGGCCTCCGGCGCGACTTTCATCCCGTGGCCGAAGGTCGTCCCGTTGGCGGCCACCACCAGCAGCGTCCGCCCGTCGTGGATGACCTCGTCATCAAGCGTCACACGGACTTCTCGCACGCGGTAATCGAGGATGGCATTGAGTGACGCTGCGAGGAACGTCCACGGGCGGCGGTAGCGCGCCCGGTTAACGCGCCGCACCACGTCGGCGCTGAGGCCCGCACTGCCAATGTTAAGGAAGTGACGGCGCTGGGTGCTGCCGTCGGCGGCTGTGTACTGCACCACGCCCACATCGGTCGGGGTGGGCTGCGCCTCCGCGAGGTAGGCGACGGCTTGTACGGGGTCAAGCGGGACGCCGGTCGCCCGCGCCCAGTCGCGCCCGGTACCGACCGGAATCATGCCATAAGCGACCGATTTGGCCGCCGGTTCGCGCTCAGTTAGACCATGCAAGGCGTTAATCAGGCTGTGATTGGTCCCGTCGCCGCCCACGCCCACCACCCGACTGAGGCCGCGGCTGTAAGCGTGGCTGAACAGCGGCGCAAGCTCATCCGACGAGGAAGTGACGGCCACCTCGAAGTTCCCGAAGGCGTCGCGCATCCGGGGTTCGAGGTCTGTCCAGACGCGCCGCGCCGACCCACCCGCTGCGTTAAGGTTGACGATTACCCAAGTGGTCATGTGTTGTATTGGCTCCAAGAAGCATAGGTCAAGCTATAAGGGGATATTTTTGTCAAGCTGGTTGGCGGAAAATAAGACACGAGTATACCCGCTTGCCTCAGTTTGGACAGCCTACACCTCTTGTATGGGCGTCAAGCGCGCAGCGACTCAAAGTAGGCGCGCAGGTGTTCAACGGCACGCTGAAGGTGCAGGCTGTCAGCATACAGTCGGCTCATCATCAGCCCGCCCTCACAGGCCGAGATCAATAAACTCGCCACGACATCACCGTTGGCGAACGGATGAAGCTCGCCGCTGGATTTGCCGTCTGCCACCACCTGCTGGATGACTGCGCGCAGCGTGTCTAACCCGGCCTGTACCTTAGCGCGCAGCGGGGGATAGAGGTCATCAGACTCGATGGCCGCGTTAAGGATGGGGCAACCTCCCGGCAGTTCAACCGATTCGATCAGCGTGGTAAAAGAGTCACAGATCGCGCCTAGTCGATCTAGCGCAGTTTCCCCCTGTCGCACCGTTTGTTCAACCTGTTCGATGCGCTGCTGCATTGCATAGTCGAACGCAGCCAGCATAATCGCTTCTTTGCTATCGAAGTGGCGGTAGATACCTCCTTTTTGGATATTTACCGCGTCGATGATGTCAGACATTGCTGTTCCAGCATAGCCTCGGACGTTGAACAGTGCCGCTGCCTCACGGATGATCCGTTCACGGCTTTGTTGTCCTTTGCTGACCATCCGCTCTACCCCTCTACGCTCTCAATTGATACCATACGGTCTTATTTTAGTTCGGTCTTACTGAGATAAAAGATAGGCTTTTAGGCATCGCTGATTGACAAAATGATACCAATCGGTATCATTTAAGTATCGCTTTCAAATGGAGCATTCAAAATGGCCGCTGTCTACCTTGAACACACGGTAAACCGAGGCGTAAATCGCCTATATGTCCGCGAGTACTCCGGTATTGGCCCCACAATTATGCTGATGCACGGCTTTCCCGATAACTTGCATCTCTACGACGCGCTGATCCCCCACCTAACGGCGGCAGGGCGACGGGTCATCACTTTTGATTTTTTGGGGTGGGGACGTTCCGACAAGCCGGATGTACACCGCTATGATCATCACAGCCTGACCGATGACCTTGATGCGGTAATCAGCCACTTTGGATTAAACAGTGTTGTATTGGTGGCGCATGATGCTTCTGGGCCGCCAGCTATCGACTGGGCGCTGGATCACCCTGACGCGGTGGCAGGTCTCGTACTCCTAAACACATATTACCATGCGATGCCCAGCCTGCGCGCACCGGAGGCCATCTTCGGCTTCTCCCGTCCGTTGGGAGTCGGCAAAGTGTTCCAGTGGTTGATGGAACGCGGCGACCTGTACAAGCGGCTGTATCAGTATCAGGTCGGGCATTTCATGCGCGATCCGTCTGCACGCGCCCATTTTGTACCGCTGCTTTATCGGCAGATGGACGGAAAGGCGGCGAATACGACTCGTAAGGCCTTTTATGGCCTCAACGATGATCTGGTCTGGACGAATATTGACCGGATTCGGCGAGTGCCAGAATTGAGGGACTTCAACCGCCCTGTGTCCATCATTTTTGGCGCTGGCGACCAATACCTCAATGAAGGGGTGGCGCGAGCGTTCCATGCGTTATTCCCCAACTCAGAGCTGCGACTGCTGCCAGAAGGGCGGCACTTTGTCCAGATTGATGAGCCGGGTCAGGTGGCTCAGGCCATCCTCACTATGCAGACCGCCATACCAACTGAGGAGAAACCTTTGTCACCCCAGCGCTATCGCCGTGACGGTGCCGGTTTGCGCCAATATATGATGTATCTGGCATTTGGGCTGGTGAATATTGTTTTTGCGCTGCCCATCCTCTTGGACCGCTGGCGGCTTTACCGCCGCGTACAGCACATCTTCGAGGTGGACAGCGCGAGCAGCAGGGCGGACAGCCGACCGCCCCGCGCAGCGATATAATATTGAGGATGGGTGTGCGAAGCGTTCTTACTTGACCAAGAACGTCTCGAACTGCCAAACGTCTTCATCGGCAAGGCGCTTGCCATTCCACGGGCTGAAGATGTCTTTACGATTTGCCATTGGCGTCCAATCGGTCTGTACCGACGGGCAGGGGCCGAGGTACAAGTTGGCGACCGACAGCACATCCTCGTGGGGCAGGTCATCGGCCACGCACAGCCCTTCGTCCGGATTCTTGACCATCCAAGCCACTGCGCCCAGCACTGCCGCCGCTACTTGTAGAGTGGTCGCGTTCTGGCCGGGGACGAGTTTGCGCGCCTCGTGGATGTCTAGCTGGCTGCCCGTCCACCACCCGTTGAGGTCATGACCCAGCAGCAGCACGCCCAGCTCGTCCATGCCGTCGATAATCTCGTCGTTCATGATGCGTTGGGCGGGCTGCATCTCGTAGTTGCGCATTTTCAGCTCCCACAGGCTGACGATGGCTTCATTCGAGGGGTGGTAGGCGTAGTGGACGGTCGGACGGTAGACCGGGTGGCCTTTGTGGTCGCGCACGGTCAGGTGGTCCGAGATGGTGAAGGCTTCGCCGTGACGAACGACCATCCCCATGATTTCGCCGTGGATGGGAACCCACGAGCGCACATACGTCTCGATGCCCATCTGCGAGAGGCAAATCTGGTTGGCGGGGCCGTAGTCATAGGTCATCGCGCCGCGTGGCAGAATGCGCTCATGCGTCCCCCAGCCCATTTCGGCGGGCGCTATGCCTTCCTCATACAAGCCTTCAACCGACCACGTGTTGACGAACTCGTTGACCTGCTTGGGCTGGTTGCTGATTTGGGTGTCGCGCTCGCTGATGTGGATGACCTTAACGCCCAGCAGGTGGGCGAGATGGTTCCATTCGCGCTTGGTGAGGTGGTCTTGCAGCGCAGCGTGTTTGTGCGGGTTGACGCCCTGATTGAACATCGCGGTGGTGATGTCGGTGAGCGCGACCTTCGTCCAGTGGCTGACGAGGCCGGGGTTTGCGCCGTGTTCGACCACGGCGGTCGTCCCCTTGCGCGTCCACTTGTCGCGCATCTCGCGCAGCATCATGTGGCGGACGTAGAGCGTGCGCTCTTTGGGAGAGATAGTGTAATCATAGGCGTCCCACAGCTCGGTGGCGGTGTTGACGTAAAGCACATCGTGGTCGTGGCACCACTGCACGATGTCCGTGACTTCAATACTCCATGCAAGGTCAATCAGCAGGTCGCCCTTGCCGAGGTAGGTCGCCAGCGTCTCGTCGAGGTTGGCCGGGGTAATCTGGTGCTGGACGAACTGCGCGCCCGCTGCCACGAGGTCGGCTGCCTTGTCGCGGTAATCCAACATGTCCATAACCGTAAATTGACTGAAGTCCATGTCAAGGTGCTTCAGCAGGAGGGGTTGAAGGCACTGTGACACTGAGCCACAGCCCAACAGCAGCACGCGCCCGCTAAAGGGAATTTTCATCGATTGCTCCTTTTGCTGCCGTTTCACGGCAGGATGTTAAAGTGGGATACGAGAAAAGCGCCGTGGCGTGTGATTGTCAAACCATCACGCCCCCGGCGCGGTACTAGACATTATAGAGAATTTTGGCGGGTGACGATACGCCAATTTTTAGGTGGGTGTGGGGTTCAAACCCTACGGCAGTTCCATCAGCGACAGCTCACGTGTGGTCAGCTCGCGGAAGGCGATGCGCCGCCCGTCCGCGGAAACCGACCAATCGCCGTTCATGATGGTAAACGGCGGCGTGTTGAGCGCGGTTAGCGCGCCAGTGGTTAGCTCGTGGTGATAAAGTGATTGCACCGTGTCGGAGTCAGTCTGCATCGGGATGACGTACAGTTCGTCGGCGTCGCGCCAGCGCCAACTGCCGAACCAGCCCAACAGCGTCGGCTGTGCGC